>CAMDAL010000277.1 GCA_945888565.1 Devosia equisanguinis
TGCCGCACCGGCCTACCCGGCGCCCGTCGTCACGCCAGTGGCGACAACTCCTCTGCCGGAGCCCGGGCCGGACGTCGCGACCCAGCCTGAGCCGGAAGCCGACCCGATCGCGCCGCTGCTCGCCCAGATCGAGCGCGAAGAGCGGACGGTGCAGGAAGATGAGCCTGCGCCGGCATACGAGCCGGTCGAGGACGAGCCCGAGCCGCTGCGCGCCTTGGCGCCTGCTCCCGTCGCCGATGCCATGCCGGCCAACCCTGCCGAGGAAGCGGCGCTCTACGACCAGCCCTTCGCCGACCCCACGCCGCTGCAGCGGGCGCTGGAGGCCAAGAACGGTCCGCGCCGTCGTTATCCCGGCATGGCCGAGCCTGCGGCCGTCGACCTGCCGCCCGCTCCGGTGCCCAGCTTCGACTTCGCCGACGCCGAGCCGGCCGCCTACGAGCCGATGCTTGACGTCCGGCCGCTGCCGCCGCTGTCGAGCCTCGACGATCCCTCCGTCGCGCCGCTTGGCGAACGCCCGTCCGAGCCGATCGGCTCCGCGACGACCGACCGGAACACCTTCATCGCCGCCGCGCGGCGTGCCGCCATGCGGCAGTCGACCAGTCCGGCCGTGGCGGTTCCCGCCCTCCCCGGCAGTTCGCTGATCGCCCGCGCCTTCACCCGCTTCCAGGCCACCCGCGCCGCCGAGGCAGAGGCCAAGGCCGAGCCGGTTCCGCCGCCCGCGCCGGTCCCGCCGCCTGCCGCCGAGAAGCCTGCGAAGGTTGAAAAGCCGAAGAAGGAAAGCCGCTTCAAGCTCGGTCGCCGCGTACTCGCCGGCGACAAGGAGCCGTCCGTCTCCTGGAAGCCCGAGGACGAGGCGACGCCAGTCCCGGCGGCGCCGGAACCGCACACCGCAGCGCTCGGCGCCGAAGACGCCAGCCCGGCCGATGGCGACAAGCCGGTCGCCAGGGAGAGCTTCCTGCTGCGCCACCGCCAGCCGATCCTGCTGGCCGCCTCGGTGGTCGCGGTGGCGTGCCTCACCATCAACTTCCTGAACCAGCGTCTTGACGAGCAGGCGTCAACGACGGCCGACGCACCCCCCGTCGATGTCGGCGACGCCGCCCTCTCGCCCACGCCGATCGCCGAGCAACTGACGCTCCCGACCGGCCCGGCGCGCGTCATCGAGATGTCCGATGCGCTCGCGACGGCCTCGATCGATCCGTCCGCCGCGCAGGGTTTCGTCGCCACCGAGCAGCTCATGCCCCCGGCCGTTGCCGCCACCGATCCGGCAAACCTCGCCGCCGGTGTCGAGCCGCTCGAAAGCCCGGTGCAGGTCGAACTGCCGCCCGACAATCTAGGGCCGCTCGAACTCCGCCAGGCCGCCGCCAATGGCGATGCCCGGGCCCAGTTCGAGGTCGCCGCCATCTACACCGAAGGCCGCGCCATCCCCGAGGACCTGCCGGCAGCCGCCGTGTGGTACGAGCGGGCCGCCAGCCAGGGCTTCGCCCCTGCACAGTATCGCCTCGGCAACCTCTATGAAGCCGGCAAGGGCGTCGACAAGGACCTGACGCAGGCCCGCATCTGGTACCAGCAGGCCGCGGAAGCCGGCAATCGCATGGCCATGCACAACCTCGCCGCGCTCTATGCCAGCGGTGGGCTCGGCGCCCAGCAGTTCGACGCGGCCGCCAAGTGGTTCGAGGAAGCCGCCAATCGCGGCATGAAGGACAGCCAGTTCAACCTCGGCATGCTCTATGCCCGCGGGCTGGGCGTAAAGCAGGATCTCGGCGCGTCGTTCAAGTGGTTCGCGCTGGCCGCCCTGCGAGGCGACGCCGATGCCGCCAAGGCGCGCGACGACGTCGCCAAGTCGCTCGACGCCGCCACCATGCAGCGCCTCGACGCCGAAATCTTTGTCTGGAAGCCGGTGCAGATCGACCTCGCCGCCAACTTCGCGCCGATCGGCACCTGGATGAAGAACTTCGATCCCGGCGCGACCATTGCCAGGACCGAAGTGGTGAAGGGCGTGCAGCAGGTTCTCGCCCGCCTCGGCTACGACATCGGCACGCCCGACGACCTCGCCGGCCCGAAGACCGCCGAAGCCATCAAGGCCTTCGAGCGCGGCACCGGCATGAACGAGACCGGCACCATCAATCCCCGCCTGCTCGCCGTCCTCGGCAGCCAGCCGGTGTAGAGCCGCGGCTTGCATAAACCCCAGGGGGCAAGCTGATGGCCGCGGCGCCGAATGCAGATGCCCGTCGCGTCAGCAGCCGTTGCTAGCGCGTTGGATGCTGCTCTCTGATCACCTGCAGCCGCACGCGTGGACGAACTTCGAGCGTGTCGTAGACCTCACGCAGCGACAGCGCGGTGGCCAGAGCGGGAAGCTCGATGCTGTCTTCGAGGCTCTCGTAGGTCTCCTCGATCCAGTCGGCACCAAATCGCCGGTGCGCCTTGACGGGCACAATCTCCGACTCGATCTGGACAACCACCTGCACGCTCGGGATCGACTGGTACTCACGGAGCTTCGCGCCATGGTCGAACACGGCCGTGCCGGGTGAGGAGAGTTCGACGATGATGGTCGGCTGCGAGGCCGTTGTTGCCGAAGGGTTCGGCGGGCCGCAATCGACAACGATGTCCGGGTACCGAACAGTATTGGGGCCGGTCTGGACGCCCGTGTCGCTCGAGGTCGTGCGGCATCCACTTTTCTTGCCAGCGGGCACCAGCGCCGTCTGCACGTTGCTGCCGATCACGTTGTGTCCCTGCTTGGCCCCAGCCATCGCGTAGGCGACGCCGTCCACCAGTTCGAACCGGCCTTCTTCGCCAAGGACGGCATCAAGGAACTCTGCCACTGTCAGCTTCTGGTGGTCTGGAACGCTCATCGTGATCCGCTTGCTCATGAAGGCTCAGATGCTGGACGCCGGGTCAGCCTAGCACAATTTGCCGGCGGCCTTAGTCTTCCCGCGCCCGCTTCCGCGCGCTGGTCAGGCTGCTGATCGTGGCGCGCAGCGCGGCGGGTTTCACCGGCTTGGTCACCACGGTGATGCCGCGTTCCTCGGCCAGGGCCCGCACGGCGGCACTGCGGTCCGCCGTCACCAGCGCGGCGGGCAGGTGGCCGCCGACATTGTGCCGCAGCCATTCGATCGCATCGAGGCCGGAGGTCTGGTCGAGGTGGTAGTCCATCAGCACCAGGTCGGGGAACCAGCCCATCAGCAGCCGGTCCTTGTCGATGTCCTTCAGCGAGCGGGCCGAGCGCACATCGCAACCCCAGCCGCCCAGCAGCCCCTCCATCGCGTCGAGGATCGCCTTCTCGTTGTCGACGCACAGTACCCGCAAGCCGTGCAGGTTCGATGCAGGCTCGCGCCCCAGCCCCGTCTCCGGCACCGCTTTCTCGGCGCGTGGTGCCATTGGCAGGAAGAGCGAGAAGCGTGAACCGAGCCCCTCCCTGCTGTCGAGTTCCAGCGTCACCCCGAGCGCCGTCACCAGCCGCTTGACGATCGACAGTCCGAGCCCCAGCCCCTGCGCCATGCGGGCGCCGTGTTCGAGCCGGCTGAACTCGGCAAAGATCAGCGAATGCTGGTCGCGGTTGAAGCCGATGCCGGTATCGACGATGTCGATGCGCAGCCTTGTGCCGCGCCGCCGCACCCCCACCAGCACATGGCCGCCCGGCCGTGTGTACTTGATGGCGTTGGAGACGAGGTTCTGCACCACGCGCCCTACCAGCGCCCGGTCGCCGATTGCAGCCGAGCAGGTTGCGACCAGCCTGAGCCTGATCTGCTTCTTCTCCGCCAGCGGCGCAAACTCGACGTCGATCTTCTTGAGCAGGTCGCGGATCGGGAAGGGCGCGTTGGCCGGCTTCATCGCCCCCGCATCGAGCCGCGAGATGTCGAGCAGCGCCGACATGATCTCTTCCACCGCCGTCAGCGATTGCTCGATCGAACTGGCCAGCTCGTCGAACCCGGTGCCGCCGGCCCGCTCCACCAGCGTCGCGGTGTAGAGCCGCGCCGCGTTGAGCGGCTGCAGCAGGTCATGGCTTGCAGCGGCGAGAAAGCGTGTCTTGTCGCGATTGGCCGCATCCGCCTTGGCGCGCGCCACCTCCAGCTCGGAATTGACGCGGATGAGGTCGGCCGTGCGCTCCTCCACCCGGCCCTCGAGCGTCTGGTTGATCGCGGCGATCTCGCCTTCGGCGGCTACCCGGTCGGTCACGTCCGAAAAGCTGATCACCAGCCCGCCGTTCGGCAGCCGCGACGAGTAGAACTCCAGCGATTGCCCCAGCGCTCCGAGCCGCTGGGTCACGGTGTGGGCCGAGCCCGTCAGTTCCTGCACCCGCTGCGCCGCGAGATAGGTCGCATCGCCCGCGCCGAGGTCGCCGCGCCGCGCCAGGAACAGGGCGATGTCATAGAGCGGCGTGCCGGGGGCCATCAGGTTCTCGGTCAGCGCCAGCAGTTCGCGGTAGCGGTTGTTGGCGGTCACCAGCCGCAGGTCGCGATCGAACACGGCAAGGCCCTGCGGGATGAAATCCACCGCGGACCTGAGGCTGTCCTCCCTGTCGACCTGCAGTTCCATCCGACCTCTTTCCCAAGCCGCCGAGTATCTGCCGCCCGTCTCTTGCCCGCAACCCAACAGAAAGTCGTGGGCTGAGGGTCCATGGCGGGCATAGGCGCTTTGACGCCGCCGAAAATGAGTTCATTACTTGGATTTGGGGCATGCGCCAGCCGCCAGTGTCAGGCTGCGCAGCAAAACAAGAGGATGAACATGTTCAAGGAATTCCGTGATTTCGCCCTCAAGGGCAATGTGCTCGATCTCGCCATCGGCGTGATCATCGGCGCCGCGTTCGGCGCCATCGTCTCGTCCGTGGTGGACGATATCTTCATGCCGATCATCGGCCTGATCCTGGCGGGTATCGACTTCTCCAACCTGTTCATCGCGCTGCTGCCGCCAGAGGGTGCCACCTTCACCACCATCGCTGCTGCCAAGGAAGCCGGTGTCGCCACGCTGAACTACGGCCTGTTCATCAACGCGATCGTGAAGTTCACCATCGTCGCCTTCGTGCTGTTCCTCGTGGTCAAGGCCGTCAACCGCCTGCGCCGCCAGGAAGCCGCGGCCCCCGCCGCTCCCCCGGCCCCCACCACCGAGGAAAAGCTGCTCACCGAAATCCGCGACGCCATCAAGACCCGCGGCGTCTGAACCCGCTACGCTCCACAAACCGCCGGGCCCAAACCCGGCGGTTTTCTCTTGTTCGCGAATAGGAAAATCATCCTTGACAGCCAGATGGAAGGTATATATGCCTAGATCGTCCAGCACCCTTGTGTAGTGGTCTTCCGGATGGCGACACCACTTACGGCGTGCTAGGGGCAGTGATCACCCTGTTCCCGAAGTCATGGTGAGTTGATTTTAGAACCGTTGCCGCGGGCATGTTGCGGCAAGTTGAGACGTCGGGAACGCCGGCCGCGTATTGGTCACACTGAAATTCCCGGGTAGAGCTGATCTGTCGGAGGGTGCAGTGACTGAGAATTTCTACTACCCGTCCTATTTGAACCGTGACCTTCTGGTTGCCATCCTGGATGCCGATGCTGCGACCTGCGAAGCATTGAGCGTGCTGTTCCGGCTCG
>CAMDAL010000278.1 GCA_945888565.1 Devosia equisanguinis
GTCGGCAGCGGGCTCCCCGAATAGCACGATCTGTTCGATCTCAGCCGCAGCGGCAACGGCGCTAATGCTTGCGGTGATATCGAAACGCTTGCCGGCATAGCCATAGGACGGGACGGCGACGAGCAGTTTTGCTCCGATCTGACCGAGTCGGTCGGCAGCGCCGGCCGGTCCGAAGTCCGGCGAGCACGACGCCCACACCGCACCGATTGCGGCGCAGCCGAGATAACAGGCGATGGCTTCGATATCGTTGGTGACGATGGCCGCCACCCGGTCGCCCGGCCCGATTCCCATCGCCGCCAGTGCCTGTGAGATCCTTGAAACGAGATCAGTCAGTTCGCGCCCGCTGATCTCACGCCGCGTGCCGTCGTCACGATGGGCGATGATGGCCGGATTGTCGGACGCGCGAGAGAGGAGGTTCTCCGCGTAGTTGAGGGAGGCGCCTGGAAAGAAGCGGGTGGCGATCTGATCGATGCCGGGCGCATAGGCAGTGCCGCCCTTGCTGCCCACGATGCCCAGAAAATCCCAGAGCCGGGAATAGAACGCCTCGGGCTCGGCGACCGACCAGGCGTGCAGCCCGTCATAGTCCTCGGGCGCAAAGCCGGCGTCGCGCGCAAAGCGTGCCAGCGCGGTGGATTCGATGCGGGCTGCGTCGGGCTGCCAGAGTATGTCGCCGATGGCGTCAAACATTCTCCACCGCCAGGGCAATGCCCATGCCGCCGCCTATGCAGAGTGTCGCGACGCCGCGTTTGAGTTTTTGCCGGCGCATCTCATGCAGGAGCGTCACAAGAATGCGGGCGCCTGACGCGCCGATCGGATGCCCGAGGGCAATGGCGCCGCCGTTCACGTTGACCCGCGCTGGATCGAGCCCAAGTTCGCCGATCACGGCGAGACTTTGCGCCGCGAAGGCCTCGTTGATCTCCCACAGATCGACATCGCCGATGGCCCAGCCGGCCCGCTCCAATGCCTTGCGGCTGGCGGGGATCGGCCCTAGCCCCATGACCTGCGGATCGACCCCTGCATGCGCCCAGGTGGCGATCCGCCCCAGTGGCTCGAGCCCTCGCCGCATCGCGTCATCCTCGCCCATCAGCACCAAGGAGGCGGCGCCATCGTTGAGGCCCGAGGAGTTGGCGGCGGTCACCGTGCCGTCGTCGAGAAAGGCTGGGCGCAGCTTTGCCATGGCCTCGATCGACGCGTCGTGACGGATGTGTTCGTCCGCATCGACGAGGACAGGGCCCTTTCGCGAGGCGATTTCAACCGGGACGATTTCGGCGACAAAGCGGCCCTCGTGGGAAGCGGCGGAAGCCTTTGCCTGTGACCGCAGCGCGAAGGCATCCTGCGCGGCGCGGGTGATCTGGTGGGCACGCGCAACATTTTCGGCAGTCACCCCCATCGGGTAGCCGTAGAAAGCGTCGTTGAGACCGTCACTGGCCAACGTGTCGCGGAGGCTGACGTCGCCGAATTTCCTGCCATGCCGGATGGCAGCGACATGCGGGGCATTGGTCATCGACTCCTGGCCGCCAGCGACGACGATCGAGGCCGAGCCGGTCTGGATCTGCTGGTGTGCAAGGACTACTGCCCGTAGTCCGGACCCACAAACCTGGTTGATCAGGACCGCCGGTGCGGCATCAGCGAGGCCGGCCCGACGCGCCGCCTGCCGTCCAGGGTTCATGCCCGCGCCGGCAGTGAGCACCTGGCCAAGAATGGTTTCGTCGACGGCATCGGATGGCAGACCGGCACTTTCGAGCGCGGCCTTGATGACAAGGGCGCCGAGCTCATGCGCGGCCAGCGACGCCAGTGCGCCGCCCAAGGAGCCGATCGGCGTGCGCCGGGCGGCGACGATGACGGTGGAGGGGAGCAGCATGGAGGGCCTCAAAGCGGCTTTTTGAGATAGCGCGAAAGCACGCCGATGATGCCTTCGCGGAACAGCAGCACGCTGACCACGAAGATGACGCCTTCGATGACAGTTACCCATGCGCCGAAGCCGGCGAAGTAGTTCTGCACCGTGACGATCACCGTCGCCCCGACGATCGGCCCGAAGGTCGTGCCCATGCCGCCCAGCAGCGTGATCAGCACCACTTCGCCCGACATGGTCCAATAGACATCCGACAGCGAGGCGAGCTGGAAGACGATGGCCTTGGTAGCGCACGCCAGCCCCGCCAGACCGGCCGACATGACAAACACGGCGAGCTTGTAGTGGTTGACCTTGTAGCCGAGCGACACCGCCCTCGGCTCGTTGTCGCGAATTGCCTTGAGCGCCTGACCAAACGGCGAGTGGATGATCCGGTAGATCAGCAGCAGCCCGCCGAAGACGATGGCGAGAACGACGAAATAGAGCGTGAAGTCGTTGGCGAGATCGATCAGCCCGAAAAGCTTGCCGCGCGGCACCGCCTGGATGCCATCCTCGCCGCCGGTGAAGGGCACCTGCAAGGCAAAGAAGAACACCATCTGCGCGAAGGCCAGCGTCACCATGGCGAAATAAATGCCCTGCCGGCGAATAGCGAGAGCGCCGATACCAAGACCGAGCACGGCGGCCGATCCAGCGCCGAAGAGGATCGCGAATTCCGGGGTAAAGCCCCAGACCTTGGCCGTGTGTGCCGCAACATAGCTCGCGAGCCGGAACTTGGTGAGGAGGTTGAAGCAGGTCGTCTTGCCCGCTCCGTTCGGCCCGATCAGCGCGTGGATGCTGCCACGGCGAATGTCGAGATCGACATTGTTGACCGCGACGAAGCCGCCGAAACGTTTGGTCAGTTGCCGGACCGAGAGGATGGTGTCGTCCGCGCTCATTTCGCTGTCCAGCCGCCGTCGATCGAGATCGCCGAGCCGGTAATCGAGCGCGCCATTTCGCCACAAAGATAGGCCGCGAGTTCCGCGATCTCCTCGGGCTGTACGAACTGCCGGGTGGGCTGGGGTGCGAGGAAGATGTTGCGGATCACTTCCTCTTCCGACAGCCCATGCACGCGCGCCTGATCGGTTACCTGCTTGGCGACCAACGGTGTCCACACATAGCCCGGGCAGATGGCGTTGACAGTGATGCCCTTCTCGGCTGCCTCCAGCGCCACAGCCTTGGTGAGGCCGACGACGCCGTGTTTGGTGGCGACATAGGCGGACTTGAACGGCGAGGCGCGCAGGCCATGGGCAGAGGCGATGTTGATGATGCGGCCCCAGCCGCGTTGGGTCATGCCGGGCAGGGCGGCGCGAATTGTGTGGAAGGCCGAATCCAGGCTGACGGCGCGGATGCGGTCCCAGTCCGCCGGCGGCATGTCCTCGATCGGCGCCACCTTCTGCACGCCCGCATTGTTGACCAACACATCGAGATGTCCGAAGGCCTCGGTCACCTCGCCGATGAGCGCAAAAGCGGCGCGCGGGTCGGCCAGGTCAGCCTCGAAATAGCGCACCTCAGCATTACCGAACTGGGCCAGCGTGTCGGCGACATCGGCCGCCGGCTCAAAACTGTTGAGTCCGACGGCATACCCCATCTGCGCAAATTTCTGCGCGATCGAGAGCCCGATACCGCTCGTCGAACCGGTGACCAACGCCACCCGCCTGCCGTTCTGCACGCGTCTCTCCACCTGTCAGTCGGCCCTTCGCGGCCGCTTTGTTTGACAGGTACCTCTCAAGTTCCATGCCAAGTGACGAGAGGCCCGGATTTGCTGGGATGTGGCTGTGGTGACCGGCGGGATTGTCCAGAATTCCGGACAACCGTCCCGGATTCAGGACACGATGTTGTGGCGGCGCAGCTTCTCATAGAATTGCGACCGCGACACGCCAAGACGCCGCGCGGCGGCCAGCTTCTCGCCATCGGTTGCATCGAGCGCAGCGATAATCGCTTCGCGCTCGGCATCGGCCAAGTAGGTGGCAAGATCGCTTCCGGCCAGGGGCAGAGGCGATGCAGGGCGCACCGATGACTGGGGCAAGGCACGCCGGATTGCTGCCGCATCCAGCACCTCGCTAGGTGCGAGCGCTGCCGCCCGCTCGAGCACGTTGCGGAGCTCGCGCACGTTCCCGGGCCAGTCGTGTCCCTGCAGTAGCCGGATGGCCTCGGGCATCAGCACCCAGCCGCGCTGGCCCGGCGTTCGCATCGTCTGTTCGAGCAGGGTTTCGCAGAGAACCGGGATGTCTTCGTGCCGCTCGCGCAGCGGCGGGATGCGGATGGCGAGCACCGCGATGCGATAGTAGAGGTCAGGGCGGAAGCTCTTGTCGGCCAGTTTGGCTTCCAGGTCCTGCGACGTAGCAGCAATGATGCGCACATCAACGCGTCGCACTGTGTTGGATCCCAGAGGCTCAACCTCGCCTTCCTGCAGCACACGCAAGAGCTTGGCCTGGATGGCGGGCGGCATGTCGCCAACCTCGTCGAGAAACAGGGTCCCCCCGTGCGCGAGTTCGAACTTTCCCTTGCGTGCCTTGCGATCGGCGCCGGTATAGGCGCCGGGCGCCACACCGAAGAACTCCGCCTCCAGCAACTGCTCGGGCACAGCGGCTACGTTGACGGCGACGAATGGGCCGTCGGCCCGGTCCGATTGCTGGTGGATCGCATGGGCAAGCAGTTCCTTGCCCGTACCCGTTTCCCCGAGGATCAGCGCCGCGCCTTCGCGCAGCGCAAAGCGGCGCACCTGCGACTTCAATTCCTTGACCACATCGCTCGCGCCGACAAAGCTCGACAGCGAGTACTTTGTCTGCCTCTCCCGCGTCAGCGCCGCTTGGGCCCGGGATAGTTGCTTCTGAAGCGTCTCGAACTTTTCGAGAATTGGTTCGAGGTAGTCGACGTTGTCGTAGAACACGAAACCGATAGCCCCATCCACCTTGCCTGTCTCGTCCTTGAGCGGGATGCGGCAGACCACGAACTGGCGATCATCAAAGCGCATAATGTCGAGCAGTATTGGCTTGCCCGTTTCAACGACCCTGCGCATCAGTGAATGCGGGATTACCTCCTCGACCGGCAATCCGACTGGGTCGAAATCGGCAGCCAGCTTCAGCAAATCGCGATATCGCCCGTCGATCCAAGTGATGCATGACTGAGCATCGACGATGACGGCGCCGCCGAAATATTCGCGCAACAGGCCGAAGGCACCGATCGCCTGCTCGATCCTGGCATGACCGTTCTCAGGCAGGAGGCGCTGGCTGGATGGCTTGTCGGCGATCATTGGCTACTCGGTTTAGCAGGCGCCCTAAATCTAGTGAGCTAAAGCCGCTTCGGCAAATGCGCTCAGCGATCCGTTGAGCCGCACGGCAGCAGCCGGCCGAGACGGCACAGCGTGGCCGAACGTCCAGGTCCTTCTATGGAGCTCGCGGTACTTGCGGAGGCCGCTCGAACCCTTAGGGGCCTCCATTGGAACGAGCCGACATCTTTTCCGGCTCGACTGGACCGAAGCGGCAGCTAGCCCGGAAATCTCACACTGAGGGGTGCATCGGGGCTCTGAATCTGAGATAATTCCGATGAAACAACGGGTTATCGGATAGCAGAGGATTTCCGCGATGCCGACAGAGTGTAACGCGAAGTCGTTTGAGTTTGCACGGGTAGAGTCGCGGCGTGTGGTGGCGTCTTTTGATGGCGGTGCCGTAACCAGCGATGCGGGCAGCCT
>CAMDAL010000279.1 GCA_945888565.1 Devosia equisanguinis
CGCCCTCGAACTGCGCCACCGTCTCGGGTGCCGGGAAGTTCGGGAAGGTATCGACGTCACCGGCCTGCAGCGCGCCGAAAGCGGCCGTCGGGTCGGCGATGAAGCGGAAGGTCGCGGCTTCCAGCTTCACCGGGGTACCCCAGTAGCTCTGGTTCTTCTCGAGCGTGATCGAGTCGCCCTCGACGCGATCCTTGAACGAGAACGGCCCGGTGCCGATCGGGTTGGTCTTGTTGGCGTCGGCGCTCTCGGGCGCCACGATCACCGCATCGCCCCAGGCGAGGTTGTAGATCAGGTTGCCGTCCGGTTGCTTCAGTTTCAGCTCAACGGTCGTCGGGTCGACGACCGTGACCGACTCGATCGAGGTGTAGAGCGCCTTCTGGGCGTTCAGCGAGCCTTCCGCATTGATGCGGTCAAGCGAGAACTTCACGTCCTCGGCGTCGAAGGCGCTGCCATCGTGGAAGGTCACCCCTTCATGCAGCTTGAACGTATAGGTGAGACCGTCGTCCGAGATGGTCCAGCTCTCGGCCAGCGCCGGCAGGATCGAGCCATCGGCAGCGAAGCGGGTCAGTCCCTCGAACACGTTGGCATAGACCACTTCGTCCACGGCCGCGGCGGCTTCAGCCGTTGGGTCGAGGCTCGGCGGCTCCAGCACCAGGCCCACCTTCACGTCGGTTCGCGCCTGTGCGAAAGCCGGCGTCAACGCGGTCGTCATTGCCAGGGTGCCGGCCAGAGCCAGCACGACCAGTGATGTGCGCATGATAATCCCTTCAGGTTGGTGGCCGCTCACCCCGGCGGCCTTGAAAACGATCCTAAGCCGCTTCCGGTCCGAGGTGAACCGGTTGCGTGCGCAAAAAACTCATTCCGGTCCCAGCAGGTCGACCAGCGCCAGCGCCATCACCTTGGCCGAGTCGACCATGTCGTCGACGCCCACCCATTCGTCCGGCTGGTGCGCCAGGTCGAGAATGCCCGGCCCATAGGCGATGCAGTTCTTCAGCCGGCCGATCCGGTCGATATGCTTCTGATCGTAAGTGCCCGGCGACACGACGTATTGCGGGTCCACTCCCATCACCTCGCCGATCGCCTTGGCCACCGAGCGTACCACCGGCGCTTCCTTCTCGGTCATGGTCGGCGAGATGGTCCACAGGTCGCGGATTTCGTAGCTGAACCCCTGCCGCTCGGCCTTCAGCCGCTCCAGCAGGTCCACCACTTCCTGCCGCACTTCGGCCGGGCTCTCCTCGATCAGGTAGCGCCGGTCGATGACGATGCGCGCCGAGTGCGCCACCACGGGTGCCGGGAAGCCGGTATAGCCCTCTTCCGGCTCGTTCTGGCCGCCATGGATCGAGTTGATGTTCATCGTCGATTGCCGGGCTCCGGGCGGCACCACCGGCATTTCCGTCCGCTTCTGGGTCAGCGCCGGATAGAGCACCTCCTCGAACTCATGCAGCACCGCCGCCATGTGGCGGATGGCGCTGTCGCCGAGGAACGGCATCGAGCCGTGCGCGATGCGGCCGAACGTCTCGATCTCCGCCCACCAGACGCCGCGGTGGCCAAGGCAGATGCGGTCCTTGTTCAAGGGCTCGGGGATGATGACGTGCTGCACCCGCTCGGGCGAGAAATAGCCCTTCTCCGCCAGGTACGCGACGCCGCCGAAGCCGCCGGTCTCCTCGTCCGCCGTGCCCGAAATCTCGATGTTGCCGTAGAAATCCGGATAGAGGTCGGCAAACGCCTCGGCGGCGATGATCGACGAGGCGAGCCCGCCCTTCATGTCGCAGGTGCCACGCCCGTAGACCCGGCCGTCGCGCAGTTCACCGCCGAGGGGGTCCGTCGTCCAGCCGCGGCCGACCTCAACCACGTCGTGGTGCGAGTTGAAGTGCACCGTTTCGCCCGGATGCCCGCCCTCACGCCGCGCCACGATGTTCCACCGGGGGTGCTTGTCGACGTCGCCGATCGCCCCCTCTGCGCGAATCAATTCAACCGCGTAGCCGCGTTTCTTCAGGCGCCGGGCGAGGTACTCGCAGATCTCGAGGTAGTTGTTGCCGGGCGGATTGACCGTCGGAATCCGCACCAGGTCCTGCGTCAGGGCGATCAGGTCGTCGCGGCGCGCATCGATTTCGGCGAGCAGACGGGGCTTCAGCTCGGCGGCAGGCATATTCGCTGTGATCATGATCATCAGCCTATGCGTTGGCTGCTGGCTGTCAATGCATGTGCGGTCGCACCTTGGGCACGCGCAGTCGCACCTTGCGATTCAGGCGACGCATATGTCCTATGAGCGAATGCCCTTCGTTCACCGCACTCCCGGCGCCGCCGAAATCCTCTATGTCATGGCCGCGCCACTCGAATACGGCCCGCACCTTAAGTCGCGGATCACTCCGCTGATGACCGGCATCGGGCCGGTCGAGGCGGCCATCGTCGTCACCGAGGCCCTGTGTCAGCTCAAGGCCGCCAACAAGATGCCCGCCATCGTCGTCTCGCTGGGTTCGGCCGGTTCCGCCCGGCTCGAACAGCTCGGCGTCTACCAGGCGACGTCCGTGTCCTATCGCGACATGGATGCGTCGGCGCTCGGCTTCGAGCCCGGCGTCACGCCGCTGCTCGATCTGCCGGCGACGCTGGAGCTCGGGCCGTTCGTCCCCCGCATCCCGAAGGCCACGCTGTCCAGCGGGGCGAACGTCGTCTCCGGCGCCGCCTACGACCGCGTCGGCACCGACATGGTCGATATGGAAACCTACGCCGTGCTGCGGGTTTGCCAGCGCTTCACCCTGCCGCTGATCGCGCTGCGCGGCATTTCCGACGGCGACGAGGAACTGAGCCACCTCGACGACTGGCAGCAATACCTCCACATCGTCGATGAAAAGCTCGCCCACGCCGTCGATCTGCTCGAAGCGGCCATCAGCCAGGGCACGCTCGAGTAGAGCTTACTCGGACGACTTGTCCCGGGCCGCCTTGCGATCCCGCCGGGCGCGCTGCCAGTTCTGCCACTTGCGCTGCACCCAAAAGCTCAGCCGGTTGAGCGGCCCCTGCAGGATGGGCAGGTCGAGGGCCAAGAGGAATGCGCCGAGCGGCAGCATCCAGACGCCCAGCACCG
The DNA here is from genome assembly GCA_945888565.1 of Devosia equisanguinis. Classification (GTDB taxonomy): domain Bacteria; phylum Pseudomonadota; class Alphaproteobacteria; order Rhizobiales; family Devosiaceae; genus Devosia_A; species Devosia_A equisanguinis_A. The sequence continues at coordinate 3,083 of CAMDAL010000279.1, forward strand.
GCAGGAAACTGAATACGCCCCCGAGCATCAGCAGGATGCCGAGCGGTATCCGCACCCAGCGCGATCCCGGCTGCCGGATCCAGCTCAGGAAGCCGGACGAGGCCGGAATGCTCCGACCGATCCGATCGAACTGGCGGTTAAGTCGGGCTTCTTCCTTGCTCATCGTCGTCTCCGGCTCGCGATAGCAGCAACGTCGGTCGTATCGCCGCCCTAAACAAGCACGCCAACGTGTCGAAATTCGATCGGCGATCCCCTTGAAAATGCGACGTGCCGATCACGCAATGCTCATTTGCGAAAGCGCTATTTATAAGTTCTGATTGCGCACGTATTCGTAGGTGGCGGTCCTTCGCCGTTCGCGCGAAGTGCCGTCGCCAGTTCCATTCAGGGAGAGATGGAAATGGCCGACTTCCACGTGCTCACGAATGCCGGTGACCGTCTCGACATTCCCGAGGTGCGACGCCTGACCCTGGGCGACCTGTTCGCCGCGCTGGCATACGGCTGGCGCGACTTCTGGGAAAAGCCATCGCACCTCGCCTTTCTCGGCCTCATCTACCCGATGGTGGGTGCAGTGCTGGCGGTCTGGAGCTCCGGCAACAATTCCTGGCCACTGCTGTTTCCGCTGATCACGGGCTTCGCGCTGATCGGGCCATTCGCGGCGCTGCCGATCTACGAGATGAGCCGGCGGCAGGAAAAGGGCCTCGAGACGCACTGGAGCGCCGCGCTCGATGTGTTCCGCACCCCGGCCTTCGCCTCCATCGCGGCGCTGGGCGTGTGGCTGATGATCGTCTTTACCCTGTGGCTGATGTCGGCCCAGTTTCTCTACGAGTCGCTCTACGGTCCCGGTTCCCCGGCCTCGCTGACGGCCTTCGTCGATGAAGTGCTCAATACCTCGCAGGGCCAGGCGCTGATGCTGTGGGGCAACCTCATCGGGTTCGGCTTCGCGGTGCTGGTGCTGGCCACCTCGGTGATCTCCATCCCGCTGCTGCTCGATCGCGATGTCGGCGCAGCGGTGGCCATCCAGACCTCCGCTCGGGTGGTCCTGCGCAACCCGCTGGCAATTGCAGTCTGGGGCATCATGGTGATCGCCATCCTGCTGCTGGGGGCGTTGCCGCTGCTGGTCGGGCTGGCCATCGCCGTACCCGTGCTCGGTCACGCCACCTGGCATCTCTATCGCCGGGCCGTCGTTCCACCCGGGGACAGCCGTTAACGCCTCATAAAGGGATTGCCTGCAATCTGATGGTGCTTAAGTAGAGGGCAGGTCGCCCATCCCGTTGCGGATGGCCCCTGCCCTCGCCCATTCAGGAACCCCTGAGCCGCAGCCGAGTTACCTGCTCCACACGATCCAGGAGCGTCCCGATGGCCTACGACCTGCCCTTCCTCGACCATTCTTCGCAGCGCCGGCTCGGCCGCCAGGTCTCGAGCCTCGCGCGCGACGCCAGCCACATCACCGACCTGCTCGGCCGCTTCACCGCCAACGCCAGCCGCGATGCGCAGCACTATGGCCATGACCTCGCCGATGAAGCCTGGCATCAGGGCGCCGTCGCCGTGAAGGCGGTCGGCAAGCAGGCCGTGCGCGCCGGCCGCGCCGTTGGCCGCGATCCGATGCCGGCCGTCATTGCCGTCGCCGGGCTCGCCTGCCTGATCACGCTGGTGACGGCTTCGGGTCGTACGTCACGCCACCGCCGCTAGCGCAACGCCCCCTTAACTCCGTCGCTGGTATTTTAAGGGTCTCGGGCAGCGTCAGCTCGGGACTCCTTGTTGTACCTGCGTTCCGGAGTCATCGTTGGCGGCATCACTCAAACTGCTTCTGGCAGCGTCCGTTCTCGCCGGGTCGCTCGCTGGCTGCGCCACCTCACCCTTCGGTTGTCTTTCGTCGCGCGAGTGCTTGGCGCGCGCCATGTATTTCGAGTCCAACCGCTCCAGCAACGACGGCATGCTGGCCGTCGGCACGGTGGTGATGAACCGCACCGCCGACAAGGCGTACCCGCAGTCGGTCTGTGGCGTGGTCGGGCAGAAGAACCAGTTTGCTCCCGGCGTGCTGCACAAGCCGATGAAGGAAAACGCCTCGAAGGCCCGCGCCTACGCGGCGGCCGACAAGGTGCTGCGCGGCGCCCGCCACCCGAACCTGGGCAAGAACGTCAAGCACTTCCACACGGCGGGCTACAAGTTCTCGTACAACAACATGTACTACGTGCTCGAAGCGGGCGGGAACAGCTTCTACGAGAAGCGCAAGGCTGGCACCTTCAGCAACAACCCGTTTGCCGATCTGGTCAACTGGTAGCGGCCGGCAGGCTCAGTTCCGCTAGAACGTGATTCCGAACACGTTGCCGACGACGAACAGTGCGGCAAAGATCATCGCCCACAGCACGCCCCAGACGACCACGATCGCGACGATGCCGGTGACCATGCCGATCATCATCCACACCCCGTCGCGCGCCAGCAGCCCGAGCGCGATGATGCTCACCGCG
>CAMDAL010000280.1 GCA_945888565.1 Devosia equisanguinis
TGGAGTAGGTCTCTTCGAGCCGAAGCGCCAAGAGCGCCTCCTGTATCTTTCGACCGTAGGATTGGTCAGGACTCAAGAAAAGGTTCTTTGCGAGTTGCTGAGTGATCGTCGACGCGCCTCGCGTCGCGCGTCCCGCCGCGATACTTTCCAAAACGACCGAGGCGAGACTAATCGGATCTATGCCCGGATGACTGTAGAAGCGTCGATCCTCAATCGCGACCAACGCTGCCCAGACGTAAAAGGGCAAATCGTCAAGCGAAACGTCGCCTCTAGATTTCCCCACCTCAGCCAAGAGCGTACCGTCGCGCGCCAGAATTCGGATGTTGTGAGGCCGGTCAGGAACCGTGTAGGTATTCAATGGCTGGAGCTGAAACGCATAGAATGAGACAAATGCAGTCATGCTCATGAGAACCAGGGCAATGACTACGGCGAGAACATAGATCGCCCTTCCCAAAATGCCTCGAACCGACACGGCTCACCCCTCCAAGGCTTGGATTGAGAGTGTCAAACCTGCGCCTACGCGGCGTTTCTATCCATTCGGACGCCGCGCTTTCTACTATCGCATACGGCTATCTATGGCGCCCCAACTATCTCGCCGGCGCCGATAACCACGTTGGCCGGCGCATTGCCTCGGCTCAAATGCTGCCCAAGATAGAGCCGTTGCCTCAGTAGAAATGCCCCCGGGCAGGTCAGCTGGGGGAGGCTCTGATGAGGCTGGTGAGTATGGCGACGCGGGATGAGCTACTGGTTGCGCTGAAGGCGGGTCGCGTCCCCTGGCGTTCTCTAATCGCATTGGTCAAGCTCTGATCCTTTGCATTCTCTCCGCACTTGCCGGGCTCTAAGGTTCTCTCCGCGGTCGTCTCTGGGGACGCCGCATGTTTGCGTTCAGGTCGGGTGGATCGAAGTGGTGTGCGCGGTGATAGCCGCAGTCCAGGGACCGATCTTACCGTCGCCGCGCGTCCCGGCAGGACGCATGGGGTGCACCGCCGCTCAGCGGCCTGGTGCAGGCATCTCAGCCGTCACGCCATTGCAGTGTCCTTGAACGCATTGATGGTCGAGTTGGTAGGCCTTTCATTGTTCATTTCTGCTCCTTGGTGATGGCCGCGACGACAATGACGATCTGAGCTATTCCTGTGTCGAGCAGGTCGTGCGAATTGTCGACATCTGTCGAGGCGTCGCAGTTGACAATCTAGCCGCCGGGCTGGTTGGCTAGCGCTCCGTGAAGGTGCTTGATACAATGTACCGCTCCGCCGCCAGTGGCAGGATCTAGACGGTGTGACCCGTCGTGGCGCTAGCTCTCGCGCGTTTTTGAAGTAGTTAACCATTTGGGTGTGTCAGTATCGCCAGTAGGCGCCGTGTGTGACCGGCAAGACCCACCTGACACTCGACGATTCCACGCCAAACAGGGCTCAAATCCATGGACGGACCGCGAGAACGATGACGTCAATCGAGCGACGACTGGAAAAGATGGGACTCGTACTGCCGCAGCAGGCTCCGCGTCCCGCTGGTATAGTTCTCCCCTTCAGCCTTGTACGTGTGGTTGGCGAACGGGTGGTTGTCTCTGGTCACGGCCCTCAGACAGCCGACGGCGCGCTTACGCCATTTCGCGGAAAAGTCGGTCGAGATATCGGCCAGGAGGAGGCAGTCCAACTGGCTCGCTTGGTGGCCTTGGCGATGCTGGGCAGCCTAGCGCGCGCACTGGGCGATCTCGACCGGATTTCGGCATGGGTCAGGGTGTTCGGAATGATCAATGCCGCCCCATCCTTCCAACAGCTGTCGCCGGTGATGAACGGCTTTTCGGACTTGATACTTGAGCTGTTTGGCCCCGAAATTGGAGGCCACGCCCGAACGGTTGTTGGCGTCAGCGAGCTACCGTTCGACCTGCCAATCGAAATTGAAGCTGAGGTGCTGGTCAGAAGCTAAACGACCGGGACGCGAGTGCTGTATGTTTGACTTCCACATATGCTGATCCGCCGGTTGCTGACGTGCCTCTTCTCTCAGCAGGCTCGAAGAGTTTGTTGGGCCATCGCGCGTCGAGCGAGTCAGGCGCCTTCGGGGCCGATCTCGATTTCCCCGTTCGCGCGTATCTGGACAAGTGCCCCCTCGACAATAGCAGCGAAGGTGGGCTGGTCTGCCACGAGCACTGGACACACGGTGCCGTAAAGGGTCTGAGCGAGCAGCACGCCCATGATCACGATCTGGTCGACCTCGAGCATGATGATCGCTGCGGGCCCGCGGCCCTGGCGCAGCAACTCGCCAAGGGCATTGCTTGACGTGCTCGATCCCCGACCGCTGGGCAACACCAGGACTGAGGACGCTACACAAGTGCCCGCCCGCGGGTGGCGGTGGTCAATAATGATGCCCGTTTCCTGCGAAACGCCTCCCGCGAAGGACAACCGGGCGCCAAGCACCAGAGATCTGCCGGAGGCCTCGCCGGCGACGAGAGGACGCGCGAAGTGGCGTGGGCGCAGGGTCATCTAAGCCTCGTGCCATGCGTTGTGCGCGTAAGTGATTTTTCCTGCCACCGCTGACTCGACACACTCGGCAAGGCTGCCGAATGCGACATTCTTTCCGGCCAGCTCCGGTCCGTAATGCGCCCATTTGGCGGAATTGGTCATCACATTCCCGGTGCGGAACTTGAACAGCTTGGCGTGGTACAAGCACGTGTCGGTGACTATTCGTATCCCAGCTCGCTCCAGGTCGGCGAGCCAGCCACGCTCGGAAACCTGCCCCAGCACGTGCCGGCCGGTGGATATGAAGAAATCTACATCCGGGTGGACAGGTCGCCCGTTCATCATCGTGAGCAGCTGTTCAAACTGGGCAAGCGAGAAATGCGGCGTGCCAACGCTAACGGCGCTCAGCGGGCCAGGATCGTCTGTTGCAAGCAGAGCGCGGGTCGCCACCAGGTCGGCCATGGTGACATCAACCTCCTTCAGGGGAGTTGCTCCTTGGAGCGCTTCCTCGAGGGTGCGCGCTTCGGGGGTCACCCCCACGACGTGGAAAAGCGCGACCTCTCCCGATGATGCGGCCGCGGCTCCAAGCGCCTTGAGGTGATCCTCCGTGGCCGTGGTCGGCAGACCCACGATCGCGGGCACCAGCGATCCAACCGTGGCCCCAATGAAGTAGCCGAGCGCCTCAAACAGCACATCCTCGCGAAGCAGGGGCTCCGGCACGTCAACGAGGCGGAAGACGCACTGGGCGCGCCGGTTCTCGCGCACATGCAGGCCGGAGTACGCAACGCGCCCGGTGATGGCCGCGCAGATGTCGAACGAGTCGCCATAGCGACCGGTTCTCGCGCCGAGGACGGAGTTAGCGAAGCAGATCGCATTCGATTCCCCCCAGGCGATTTGGGCGCCGAACGATGGACGTATGGAGAGTTGATAGGGCGCACAAGTCCAGGTCGGCTCGCAGCCCATCGCTTCGTACAGATGCGCCACGCGTCGAACGCGCGGCGGGATCGCCGGATCGCCGACCCATCGATCGGGCCGAAGAAGGTCCATTTGGGTGATGTTTAGAGTGGTTGGTACTGCGACCCGACCGCCGCCCGCCACGAGGAGCTCAGCGAAGTCCAGACCCGCCTGTCCGGAGTACCCGCACCCGTCAATATGGGCCGACTCAATGTCGATCAGGTGCGGAGCCTCCAGGGCCTCGGCCATGGACACGACGATCTCCATGGCGATCTGTCGGGCCCGGCCCAAGTCCCCACGCAAAGCGCTACGGTCCGACGCGTTCAACTGCAGTGACATCGCACCCTCATCTGACGAGATCTGTGGTGACGCACTTCGACACTATCGACGGCCTATTACCCTGTTTGAGTGACTCGACCCGGGTGTTTGGGCCAGCCAATCCCCGCATGTCACGCCGCCCAATTGGCGTACCAGTTACGGAACCGCATAAGGGCCTGCTCCGCGAACTTGCGCTGCGTCGGGCTCAGCATGTCTTCGGCGTTGAAGTGCAACTCGTATTCCGGCTCGCCGTTCAGCACGAGTAGATACTTGAAGTAGAGCACGAGGTCGGTACCGGCGTCCCAGGTCGAAAGTACGAGCAACGCTTCTTCGAGTTCCTTGGCCCGCCGGCGCGCCTCCGGGTCGCCGCCCTGCGCCCTTTGGCAAAGCTCTACCAGATGCAATACTTCCTTGGGCAGGCAGTTGCCTATGCCGGTGATGGCGCCCTTGGCGCCGCATTGAACAAAGCCATGATAGACTGCGGTATCGACACCGACCATGAGCGTTAGGTCCGGGTCGCCCGAAGTGATATGCTCCGCCGCATAGGAAAGGTCGTCCGCCCCACCGAACTCCTTGAAGCCCACGAGGTTGGGGTGCTCCTGGCGTAGCGCGAAGAACAGCTCTGCGCGGGTGGCAAAACCATAGACCGGACTGTTGTAGATGACGGCTGGCAGATCCGGGGCAGCGGCCAGCAGAGCCTTGAAATGCGCCTTCTGCGCTGGGACCGATGAGCCGCGAGACAGCACTCGCGGAATCAGCATCAGGCCCGCGGCGCCAACCTTGCCGGCGTGGGCGGCGTGGGCTTCGGCCATCTTGCTGTTGACCGCCCCGGTGCCGACGATCACCGGCACGCCGGCGCTGACCAATCGCTCGACACCCTCCATCCGCTGCTCGTTAGTGAGGAGCGGCCAGTCGCCCATCGACCCGCAGTAGACAACTCCGGACATCCCTAGTCCGACCAGTTGCAGGGCCTTGCGCACCAGCGCATCGAAGTCGGGCGTGCGGTCGGACCTGCAGGGAGTCATGAGGGCAGGAATGCAGCCGGCAAAGGGTGATGGTTTCATTTTTGTCCTCGGAACGACAACTCCAGCGCCGCCACCTCGCCGGCGCCAACGCGAACCTGTAGAGGTGCTATTTAGCTTCCAGCCGACAATCTGTCGACAGCATAATCCGATGGCTGCTAACCAACCCCTTGTGCCGACAGAGCCGAAGCGCAAGCACGCCCACAGACCACGATTGGGAGGGTTGGGCAGGTTGCGACCGTATGCGCCGGAGCTGGCCGGACAATACGATCCCCTGGGCTAGAGCTGCATAGGACGGGTCGCGTCCTGCGCAAGGTAATCCTGGATCTGGCGAAGGACCTGGGACGCATGGGCCGCTGCTAGGTCGTCGGCGAGCTGGGCATTGCCAACCGTGATCGCCCGCACGATCTGTTTGTGCTCTTCGACATACTTGAGCGGAAGCTTGTCTCCGAACGAGGAGTAATAGACCCGCAAAATACGGCGGCCCTCATCGAGTAGGCGGGAGAAGAGGCCCGTGAAAAAGTGGTTACCACCGGCCTCGGCGATCGCAACATGAAACTCGCGGTTGGAGGAGATCATTGCCAGGGCGTCCTGCCGCCTCACTGCGTCGGCGAAGGCTTGCTCAAAGGCGCTGATGCGGATCAGATCGATCGTGTCCCATTGCGTGGTGTAACTGAGGCTGGGCCTCCACGCTCTCCGGCAGTGCCGGGCTGATCAGCGGGCCACGGCTGGCAGGCTGACGAGAGGATCATCGCTGATCTGGCCGATGGTTTCCAGCGTCATGTATCTTGATCTC
>CAMDAL010000281.1 GCA_945888565.1 Devosia equisanguinis
TCGTCGCCGAAATCGGCTCCTGGGAGCGCCAGCGAAACGCCGACAAGGCTCAGATCAACTGGATGTTCACCACCGAAAAAGCCCGCCAAAAACTCCGCAAAGCCTATCCGGTCAAAGAGTCATAATCTCTGTGCACCGGTACTAGCCCCGGGCCAGCCGGCCCTTGCCTTCGGGCAGGACGCGGTGCGGGGGGTGGGCGCCATCGATGAAGGCGCGGATGTTGACGATCACCGTCTCGCCCATCTCGAGCCGTGCTTCGAGCGTTGCCGAGGCCATGTGGGCGGTGAGGACCACGTGGTTGCTGCGGGCGAGCGCCAGCAGGGCCGGGTTCACCGCCGGGCGGTTCTCGAACACGTCGAGCGCAGCGCCGGACAGGTGCCCGGCCTCGATTTCGCCGATCAGGGCCTTTTCGTCGATCAGTTCGGGCCGGGAGACGTTCACCACGAAGGCATCCTGCCTCATGGCGCGCAGCCGGGCTGCGCTGAGTATCTGCCGCGTCGTGGCGTTGAGCGGGGTGTGGAGCGACACGATGTCGACCTCAGGGATCATGGCATCGAGATCGTCCCAGTAGCGGGCGTCGAGCGGTTCCTCGACCTGCGGCGGGCGCCGGTCGCGCGAGAAGTAGTGGATGTTGAGCCCGAAGGTCCGCGCCCTTGTGGCGACCGCCGTGCCGATCCGTCCCATGCCGACGATGCCGAGCGCCTTGCCGCGCAGGCGCCGGCCGAGCATCCAGGTCGGCGACCAGCCCGGCCACTCGCCAGTGCGGGGCAACACGCCGGCGCCTTCGACGAGGCGACGCGGCAGGGCCAGCATCAGCATCATCGCCATGTCGGCGGTATCCTCGGTGAGGACAGATGGGGTGTTGGTGACGGTGATGCCGGCGGCATAGGCCGCCTCGATGTCGATATTGTCGTAGCCGTTGCCGAACTGGGCGATCAGCCGGATGGATTTCGGCAACCGCGCGATCAGGGCCGCATCGAGCTTGTCGGTGATGGAGGAAACGAGGACATCCTGGCCCTCGGCACACTCGTGCAGCGCGTCGGCGCTGAGCGTCCCGTCGACCGGCTTTAAGGTCACATCGAACAGATCCGCCATGCGCGCTTCGATCTGCCATGGCAGGCGGCGCGTGACGAAAATCCTGGGTCGGCTGAGGGTCAATCGAGGCGCCTTTCAGCGACCATTAAGGTCTTTTGCATAAGTGTAGAAAAAAACCGCACCCCTGCAAAGCCATGTTCGAAATGCTGAGCTCCGCTGCCCCTGCCGGGCGCAAGACCGGGCGCACCACCAGAGCGATTCTCTGCGCTGCGCTGACCTTCCTGTGTGTCGCGGCACCCGTCGCGCCTGCCCTTGCCGCTGCCACCAACCCCAGTGGCCTGCCGCTGCCGCGATTCGTTTCCACCCGCTCGACGCCGATCAACGTGCGCGTCGGACCCGGCACGAAATATGACGTGGCGTGGGTGTACGTGAAGGCGGGAACGCCGGTCGAGATCATCCAGGAGTTCGATACCTGGCGGAAGATTCGCGACGTCGACGGGTCGGAAGGCTGGCTGCACCAGAACCTGCTGATCGGCAACCGCGCCGGGCTGGTGAAACCCTGGGAGCCGGACGGCGAACAGGTAGCGCTGCTGCGGGGGCCGGCGGAGGATGCGGGCGTTCGTGCCTGGCTGACGCCAAAGTTCCGCGTCGATATCAAGGAATGCGACGGCACCTGGTGCGCAGTGGTCGCTACCTCGCAGGCCGCCGGCGGCAACGCACAATCGTTCTCGGGATACCTGCACCAGGGCGAACTCTGGGGCGTCTACAAGGACGAGAAGTTCGACTGATATCGAGGTTTCACGTGGAACAAGTCATTGAATTACAATGACTTTATCCCATGTTGCTACATTCGATCCGGCTTTTTGCCATGAAGATGAAGCGATTCTGAACGGCTGCCGCTATTCGGCGGCGCGCGTCTTCCTGACCCGCACCACCACATCGACGTGGGTGATGTTCATGCCGCGCGGCGGCTCGGGCAGGTTCTGGATGACGATCGAGGAGGCGGGAATGTCGATCACCCGCTGCTCGTCCTCGAGGTAGAAGTGATGGTGGTCGGAGGTGTCGGTGTCGAAATACGACCGCGACGCATCGACGGCCACTTCGCGCAGCAGGCCGGCTTCACGGAACTGGTGCAGGCTGTTGTAGATGGTCGCCAACGACACGTTCACGTGAGAATCGAGCGCTTCGGCATGCAGTTGCTCGGCGCTGACGTGACGGTGGGCGCCGGCGAACAGCAGTTCGGCCAGCGCGACGCGCTGGCGGGTTGGGCGGAGGCCGGCCATGCGGAGGACTGCCGTCAGGCAAGGTCTGCGGGACGGGATGGTCCGGGCGCTCAGGCTGCGGTCGGGCATTGGTTCCTTGGTCGGAAATCCGAGTAATCTGTGGAACTTATAGCTTTTGCTCCCTTTGTGCACAAGCGGCGGCGGGTCGCGACGGTGGAGCCGCGCTTGATTCCTGCCCTCCCCGCCTCTACACCACAGCCGAACACGCGATCCGGAGAGGCCGCCCCTATGGTCGAGCGCAAGAACGCTTACGATTACGACGAGCTGATTCAGAGCGGCAAGGCGGAGCTTTTCGGCCCCGGCTACGCGCAGCTTCCCGCCCCGCCGATGCTGATGTTCAACCGCATCACGCGCGTCGACCGCGACGGCGGCGCCTTCGGCAAGGGCCAGGTCCGCGCCGAGCTGGATGTGAATCCCGACCTGTGGTTCTTCAAGTGCCACTTCATCGGCGACCCGGTGATGCCCGGGTGCCTCGGGGTGGATGCCGTGTGGCAGATGCTCGGCTTCTACTTGTGCTGGGACGGTTCGCCCGGCAAGGGCCGCGCGCTCGGCTGCGGCGAAGTGAAGTTTTCCGGCCAGATCACCAATGACGTGAAGCTGGTGGAATACGGCATCGACATCAAGCGGGTGATGAAATCCAAGCTGGTGCTGGGCATTGCCGATGGCTGGGTGAAAGCCGACGGCAAGATCATTTACGAAATGGCAGGCCTGCGGGTCGGCCTGTTCACCTGACCTGAAATTATAGCGCTTTCGAACGGGAAAGCCTGCTCTTTCCCGAAAGCGCTCCGAGCGCCGGAGATCCTGAAATGAGACGTGTCGTCGTTACCGGAATGGGGATCGTCTCCTCGATCGGCAACAACCTCGACGAGGTGCTGCTGAGCCTGAAGGAAGCCAAGCCGGGCATCGTCTTCGCCCAGGACTACGCAGACCTCAACTTCCGCTGCCACGTGCACGGCGCGCCCAAGCTCGACCCGTTCGAGGTGCTCGACCGCCGCACGACCCGCTTCATGGGCAAGGGCGCGGCCTGGAACTACATCGCCATGCAGGAGGCCATCAAGATGGCTGGCCTCGTGGAGGCGGACTATCAGAACCCGCGCGTCGGCCTCATCATGGGCTCGGGCGGCCCCTCGACCCGCACCGTGGTGGAAGCCGCCGACATTACCCGCGAGCGCGGGCCCAAGCGCATCGGGCCACTGGCCGTGCCCAAGGCGATGAGCTCGACGGCGTCGGCGACGCTCGCCACGCCGTTCGGCATCAAGGGCGTGAACTATACGATCAGTTCGGCCTGCGCGACCTCCAAGCACTGCATCGGCAACGCCTACGAGCTGATCCAGTGGGGCAAGCAGGACATGATCTTTGCCGGCGGCCACGAAGATCTCGACTGGACGATGAGCGACCTGTTCGACGCCATGGGCGCCATGTCCTCGGACTTCAACGCGACGCCCGAGAAGGCCTCGCGCGCCTATGACGCCAAGCGCGACGGCTTCGTCATCGCCGGCGGCGCGGGCGTGCTGGTGCTCGAGGAGCTGGAGCACGCCAAGGCGCGCGGCGCCACCATCTATGCCGAGATCGTCGGCTATGGCGCGACCTCGGACGGCTACGACATGGTTGCGCCCTCGGGCGAAGGCGCCGAGCGCTGCATGCAGATGGCGATCGAGACGATCGGCGGCCGCAAGGTCGACTACATCAACCCGCACGCGACTTCGACGCCCGTGGGCGACCTGAAGGAAATGGAAGCGATCCGTCGCGTTTTCGGCACCGGCGACGATTGCCCGCCGATCTCGGCCACAAAGTCGCTGACCGGCCACTCGCTGGGCGCGACCGGCGTGCAGGAATCGATCTACTCGATCCTGATGATGCAGAACCGGTTCCTGTGCGAGAGCGCCAATATCGAGGAACTCGACCCGGCTTTCGCCGACATGCCGATCCTGCGGCAGCGGCGCGACAACGTCGATGTGGGCATCGCGCTCTCCAACAGCTTCGGGTTTGGCGGCACCAACGCGACCCTGGTGTTCAAGCACCCCGACGCCTGATATTGCCAGTATACCAATTTTGGTATATGTAGATGGCCGAGAGGGAATTGCGCTGGGTTGGAGCGTCGAAGCGCGACTTCCCTGCCTGCCCCATGCCGGTGATCAGCGAAATGGGATACGCGCTCGGCGTCGCGCAGCCTGGGGGCAATCATCCGCACGCCAAGCCGTGGCAGGGTGGCCCGGCCGGCGTTTTCGAGATCGTCGAAAGCTACGACGGGCAACGCCTACCGTGCAGTCTACAACCGGCGCATTGCAGTCACGCCTCTGCTGTTTTGTTTCGGAACGAACATTAACGTATTTGTTCACCAGTTGTTAAGCGTGCGGGGTGTTGCCTTGCGGGAGTTGGAACTGGTTTATGGAACCTTTATCGCCGACGGCCAACCGTCCTTCGGTGAAAAAATTGCAAGGACGACTCCGAGGGCCGGCGACTGGCAAGGGGCGATGAGTTGATTCGCGGGGGGGAAACGTTTGTTCTTCAACTGGCGGGGGCGCCGGGGTCTGGGAAATCGACCCTTGCGCGCGCGATAGCAACCAAAGTCGATGTTGTCGTTCTCGATCTCGACATAATCAAGAGCGCAGTTCTCTCAGTGGACCCTGACTTTCAGCGCGCCAGTCGTGTGGGCTATGAGGTGCTTTGGGCGATGCTGGAATCCTTAGTGATCCAAGGTTTCAGCGTTGTCGTAGACAGTCCCTGCAACTATCAGGAGGTGCTGGACAACAGTATGCGAATAGCTGCGCAGCACGGCGCCCGCTTCGGATTTGTGGAGTGCCGCGTCGAGGATGTCGAACTTCTGGATGCTAGGCTGCGTACCCGACCTACACAGCGTAGCCAGCAAATATCTGTTGAGCAGCGCCCAATGGATGCGCCATCCGGACAGGTTGACCCGGCGGAACTGTTTCATCGCTGGATCTTCGATATTGTACGCCCCGCGCATGGCTATATACAGCTGGATACCCAAGCTGACATCAATAGGCTTGCGGAAGCAGCCATCGAGTACATTGCCTCTTTAGTAGCTCCAGAGCGGTAATTACCCACCCCCTTGTCATCGGGGTAAATCCCTGAATCTCTGGGGCTATGGACAGAGGTGATTTGCAGCAGCTCAGCAAAGAGCAACTGATCGAGTTGGTGCTGCGGCTTCAGCGGCCCGACAAGAATTCGCGCACCTCGTC
>CAMDAL010000282.1 GCA_945888565.1 Devosia equisanguinis
GTCCAAGCAACCAAAACCTATTCCAAATCAGCTGCTTACGCTACGTCCGCCAACCCACTTTCAGGCCCAGCGTGAATAAGACGGGCTAAAGGGTGAGGTGGAAGCATTTGATGATGTATTGGTGGTTCTCAAAGCTCCAGCAATAGGCGAGGATTTTGCCGCTCTGGAGCCTGAGGACCGTGGGCTGGCCGAACTTCAGGCTGCCGAATTGCTGCTTCATGTCGATGGTGGTGCTGCCCATCGCGGGGTCGGCGAAGAGGTCGAGCTCGTCCTCGATCCGGAACATATCCTCGGAAAGATCGACCAAACGCACCACCAAACGGGCGTCATTTTCGCGTTGTGCGTGGATTGTCAGCATGCGCTCGCCGTCCAGATGAACAAGGCTCGAGGACTGGCCGAGAACACCGGTGTCGATCGCCGGCCCGAAGCTCTTGCCGCCGTCGCTGGAGAGCGCGATGTGGTTGTTCAGATTGCGCTCGGTTGTGTGGTCATAGGCCCACCAGAGCACGGCCACCCTGCCCTCGCCCCAACTGGCGAGACGGCACTCCCAGGCGTGAATGTCGCTGGCCGGCGCGCGGAAGAACTCGCTGAGCTTGAACCAGGACTGCCCGCCATCGTCACTGGCAACGATCCATCCGGCATGGCCGTCCCGCCGCAGATGGAAGGGCGACGTCGCCGTGATGATCCGGCCTGACGGAAGCTGCGTCGCGGGCCCCGAGAGCTCGAGCGGCGCGCCCTCGATGTCGATCCTCCGTGGCACGGTCCAGCTGTGTCCCAGATCGGTCGAGACGCTGATTTTGGTCCGCAGTTCCGGCAAGGCCAGCGTTGCCAGATCGACGATCGGCTGCAGCGGGTCGGGGCGGACGAAGACATAGCCGGTCGCCAGCATGGTGCCGTCCTCAAGCAGCACCGGCTTGAAGCTCTCCTGCTCGGGCGGATCGAATTCCGTGCCGTGCAGCCTCACCGGAGCCGTCCAGGTCAGGCCCTCGTCGCGGCTACGGATCACGTAGGAGCGCATGTCGGCGGCATCGAACGCCTGCCCGATCGAGAGCAGGCCGAGGAGTTCGCCATCCGGCAATTGCACAATTCCCGGGAACAGTCCCTGCCGGCTCACCAGCAGCGGGTCGGGGTTCTCATAGATGGAGAAAGCGGCGGTCCGCTGCATTAGAATCCACTCCTACTGTGCTGCCGGCGCGTCCGGCGCCCGGGCTCGCTTGACACCCTCTGAGACATGTTATTATATTAATGACATATCTCTGTAGTCAACGTATCGGGGGAACGTGCATGGCCGGCAAACCGAAAGTCCTGATCACCGGCGCAAGCGGCCTGATCGGCGGACTTGTGATCCGCGACCTTTCGGACAGATACGAATTCAGCGGCCTCAGCCGCCGCGTCGTTCCCGGCATCGCCCACACCCAGGCCGACATCACCGACCCCGTTGCCATCCGCAAGGCCGCGGCCGGCATGGACATGCTGCTGCACCTTGCCGCCGAAACCCAAGACTATGACGACTGGGACAAGGTGATGACCAATACCATCGGCGGCACGCTCAACATGTTCCGCGCTGCCCAGGAAGCTGGCGTCAAGCGCGTCGTGTTCATGAGCACCGGCAGCACCATGTGCGGCTATGAATGGTATGAGGGCTCGCCCTATGGCGCCCTCGCCGCCAACGAGCTGACCGGTTTGGCGCCGGGTGAGAAGATGCTGAGCTATCTCGATCCTCCGCGCCCCGACAGTTTCTATGGTGTGGGCAAGCTGTTCGGCGAGAATACCGGACGTCTTTTTTCCGACCGATACGGCATGTCGGTGATCTGCATCCGCCTCGGCGCGGTGCTCGCCAGCGACAAACCCGAACTGATCCGCCACTATCCCGGCTATCTGGCGCAGGCCGACGCTGTGCAGATGATGGACAAGTGCCTCTCGGCACCCGATGCGATCCGCTTCGACATCTTCGATGCGATTTCGGAGAACAAGCGGCGCTGGCGCGACACGTCTCACGCCAAGGATGTCATCGGTTGGCGGCCCACCGGCTCGGCCGACAATTACGACATCACGCTGCTCGACGCCTGACCCTTTCGGCATGCGCCCGACAGCGCGTGCCGGGCCGTTTCGTGCACCATTAAAACCTCGTTCTTATGGCGCGCCATTGGGCGCGACGCCTACAATTTCGCCTTTAATCAGAGGCACTTGGCGGCTGCGGTGCAGCGGTCTGAAATCCCTTTCAAACGTCGATTGACTCGTCAAACTAACATGTTGTTATGTTAATGACATATGCAGAAAAGTTCGGGGGTTTGAGTGGCCGTTTCAGACAATCTCGTGGAACTGGTTCGGGAGTGCCGAGCCCGACTCAACTCCGCCGCGATCTCTGACTCGCTGGACAGTTTCGGCTACCACGATCAGGTCCTTACCCCTGGCATCAAGGCCGTAGACCCGTCTCTGGTCCTCTGCGGCATGGCCCGCGTCGGGCTCTACATGCCCGTCTATCACGATGACGAGACCACCAAGGTCTATGAGCACGAGATCGCTCTCGTCGACAGCCTGAAGCCGGAAGAAGTGCCGGTCCTCGTCTGTCACGGAAATTTGCGCATCTCGCCGTGGGGCGAGCTGCTGTCGGAACGCTCGAACTATCTTGGCGCCGCGGGTTGCCTCACCGATGGCAGCGTGCGCGACACCAGCCGCATCCGGGCGCTCAACTTCCCGGTCTATTCGGGCGGCACCAATCCGGTCGATACGAAGTATCGCGGCAAGCTGATGATGTGGGACGTGCCGGGCGAGATCGCCAGCGTGCGCGTCGAGAGCGGCGATCTGGTGTTCGGCGATTTTGACGGTACGGTTATCGTGCCCAAGAAGGTCCTCCGGCCGGCGATCGAGAAGGCCCTCGAAAAGGTTGCCGCCGAGAATGTGGTGCGCGACGAGATCCGCGCCGGCGGGACACTGGTCGACATATTCGACCGACATGGAATTCTGTGAGGTGCGGCAGGCGCGGCGCGAGCCATCCTGCCGGGTACCATCACAGTGGAAGGCTGGGAGCCACTCGGGAATGCATGAAAGGCTCTCATTGAAATCGGCGCAGTATCTAACCCAGGAGACGTGAATGAGGATTCTGAAGGCCGCCGCGGTGGCCCTACTTCTGCAGACCGGCATTAGTACTTTTGCGCAAGCCCAGGCTCTGAATGCCAACCCACTCTCGGACGTGCGCGTCCGGCAGGCCATCGCCTACGCGATCGACAGGAACCTGATCGTTGAATCCGTGTTCGGCGGCTACGCAGTCCCTGCCGACGGCCTCCTCCCGAACGGCCCGTTCAAGAGCCCCAATCTCGACGCCTATCCCTACGACCCGGAGAAGGCCAAGGCCCTGCTCGCCGAGGCCGGCTGGGATTCGAGCCGGACGCTCGAGATGGTCTACTACTATGACGACCAGATCACTGCCGACCTTATGGCCGTGCTGCAGGCGCAGCTCGCCGACGTCGGCATCAACATGACCTACGGCCTGATCGTGGGCGACGTGGCCAAGACTCTCAACTCCATCCCCGAGGATCCCAAGGGCAAGTCGGTCGTGACCTGGGACATGGCCTACGGCGCCCGCGCCGCCATGGTGATGCAGGAATATTTCAACGACTACGCCACCGGCAAAGCTTCCGCCGACGGCTTCCCCGGCTCGCCTGAGCTCGACGCGCTGATCGCCGAGTCCAACACGGCGACCGATCCCGAGGCCGCCAAGGCGACGTTGATGAAGATCGACGAGTTCATCAACGCCAACGCCATCACCCTGCCGCTCTACTACCAGCAGCTGCAGTCGGTTGAGAGCACCCGCCTCGACCGTCATGGCGAGCCCTATGGCAACGACCAGTTCAACTACGACTGGAACGTCCACAACTGGACCGTCACGCCCGATGCGGACGGCAAGGCGATCCTCTATACCAACGGCGCGCCGCTCGACTATTTCGAGCAGCCGTGGGTCAATCTGGGTCTGTGGGCCGGCAACAAGTTCATCTGGGCGCACATGCTCGGCTCCAAGCCCTTCCTCGATGGCATCACCGGCGGCGATTTGGCCGAAACCTACGAGATGAGCGAAGACGGCAAGACGCTGACCTTCACCATGCGTGAGGGCACCAAGTGGCACGACGGCGAAGCGATCACTGTGGACGACGTCACCTTCAGCCTCGAATTCGCGCTTAAGACACCGAACCTGCACGGCGTGCTCGCCAGCGTGTTCAACTCGATCGAAGGCGCGGCTGAATATGTGGCCGGCACCGCCGAGCACGTGTCCGGCATTTCTTCGGACGGCAACACGGTCACCATCAAGTTCACCAAGCCGAACGCCAATACGCTGATCTCCTTCACCCAGTGGGGTCCGTTCCCCAAGAAGTACTTCGAAGGCGTGGATCCGACGCTCGTCCAGCAGGCCGAGTTCTGGCAGAAGCCGATTGGCTCGGGCCCGTTCAAGGTTGAAGAAGCCAAGTTCGGCGACTTCTCGTCCTTCGTGCCCTTCGACGACTATTACGAAGGCAAGCCCAAGATCGACCAGATCATTGCCTGGTCGAGCTCGGACGGCGACGTGAACATGGTCAAGAATGCCTCTGCCAACCGTATCGACTTCGCCGTGACCAAGGTCGTCAGCGACATCGAAGCGATCAAGGCACTGGACTTCATGCGGCTGACGCCGTTGGATATCCCCTACACGCGCATGGTCTGGTTCGACCAGTACGACAAGTAAGGGTTTTTCCCTTAGGGCGCCGCGACCTGTTGCGGCGCCCCCACTCTTAGCCCATCGCTGATCTGCCGGGACAAATGCATGCTGACTTACATCATCCGGAGGGTACTGATTATCGTCCCGATGGCCATCGGCATCAGCTTCCTCATCTACCTTGCTCTCGATCTGTCTCCCGGTGACGCGGTTACCCGCATGCTCAACCCTGTGCAAACGGTCGACCCCGAACGCATCGAAGAGCTGCGCCGTGCCCTCGGCCTCGATGCCCCGCTCCTCGTTCGCTACTGGATCTGGTTCAGCGGCGTGCTGCAGGGCAATTTCGGCCGCACCCTGACCGGTGGCGTGCCCATCTCCCGCATTCTCATGGAGCGCCTCCCGGCGACCCTGGAACTGTCGACCATCGCGCTGGTCCTTTCGAGCATCTTCGGCGCGATCCTGGGCACAATCAGTGCGCTGCGCCGCGGCACCACCACCGACAATGTCCTGACCGTTGCGGGCATGATCGGCGTGTCGATCCCGGAGTTCTTCTTCGGTCTCGTCGCCATCGTGATCTTCGCGCTCAATCTGCAGTGGCTGCCGGTCGGCGGACGGCTCCTCCCCAGCTATGACAGCTATTGGGACCACATCCCCAATCTGATCATGCCCTCGCTCGTCCTCTCCATTATGATGACTGCAGGTGTGATGCGCTATGCGCGCGCCGCCATGCTGGACGCGCTCAGCCGCGAATTCATCAAGACTGCCCGCTCCAAAGGCTTGCCGGAATGGCGGGTGAACCTCTTGCACGGCTTCCGCGTGGCGCTGACCCCC
>CAMDAL010000283.1 GCA_945888565.1 Devosia equisanguinis
AGTAGAGATTATTGACATGATCATTGGAAAGCTGCCTTGCGATGTTAGCGTACCAGCAAGGCGTCCGAAACGGGCGCCCGGTACACGTGTATTATCTAATCATGGTGCAAATGGATGATCAAAAAAGTCGGAAAAGTAGAAATCGTCGCTTTAATTGGCGCAACCTATCTAAATGCTATTCCGACTTTTATTCAAATTTCGGCAATAGTGCCCCTAAAGGCCAGCGGTGACCGGAATGCACCTGTCGGAGCATGCCGAAAAGCGTTCCCAGCAGGGCGGTTGCCCTCCCCGTAACATCGAATTTGTTATCAAATATGGAGAGGCTCCCTCGTCCGGCTCAACGCTGGTCGCCGCCAAAGAGTGCCACCGGGAGTTCATCGGCAATCGAGATTGATCGCCCACTTCCTGACGGCGAAACGTCGGCTTGGCCAGCGCTGAAGACCACAGCCCCGCTTTGCGGGGCCTTATCCGCCTGTCAGTAAGAAGCTTGACAAAATATGAGTGTGTACTCATAATTCTAGGCAGATGGAAAACCTGCCCCGCCCCGAACGTCCCCTGCTGTGGGTCGCTTCCAGCCGCAAGGACTACGGGGACTTCCCGCCAAAAGTGCAGGAAGTATTCGGCTTTGAGCTATTTCTGGCACAGACCGGACAGCGTCCCCCATCCGCCAAGATGCTCAAGGGTATCGGCAGTGGTATCGTGGAGCTTGTCGAAGACTTCGACGGCGACACCTACCGGGCCGTTTACACAGCGCGCTTTGAAACGGCCATCTATGTGCTGCACTGCTTCAAGAAGAAGTCCAAGAGCGGCATCAAGACGCCCCAGAGCGACATTGAGCTGATTAAGCGTCGGTTCCGCGATGCGGAGGCCGACCACATTGCACGAGCAAACGAGGAGAGCACAAAATGAAAACCGAACACGTCGCGATTCATGAGAGCGCCCCCAATGTCTTTGCCGAATTGGGGCTGCCAGACGCGGAAACCCACTTCCTGAAGGCCAAGATCGTGGCCGAACTATACCGCCTCACGACCGAGCTGAAACTGAACCAGACCAAGGCTGGTGCCCTCATGGGTATCAGCCAGCCCGAGGTGTCCCGGCTGTTCAAGGGGCATTTCCGGGAATACTCCGTGGAACGTCTGATGGGCTTCCTGACAGCGTTCAGCCACGACGTTGAGATCGTGGCCCGCCCTGCCCCGCAGCGCGGTGCACGCGGCCATATCACCTTCAAGCACGCCGTCGCCTAAAGGCGACGGCAGTCACGTCAGAGGCATGTCCGCAAGGCAAGCATTCTTGCCTTAGCCTCAGCGCAAGAAAAGGATACGCCGTTATCCCTTTCTTTCGCCCACCCCTCTCCTCTTCGGAGCGAGGCTCAGTGCCCTTGGTCAGTGCCTGCAACTAGGCCTCGTTCGAGTTTGGGCGAGCGGAGGGAAAGCAGAGGTGGAGTGCGTTGCCGTTTCTCCGATCACCTCACATATCCGTTCATCGGCCCGAGCTGGTCTTGGGAACTCGCCAGAAAGCCGCGATGCCGGCGAGCAGGAAGCCGAGGATGACCGGGACAGCTGCGCCGGTGTCGCCGGTCAGTAAAGTGCCCAGTGCTACCATCAGCGGTGCCGCGAAGGCGGTGGCGCGGCCGGCGACAGCATAAAGGCCAAACCAGCGTCCTTCCTCGCCCGGCGGCGAAAGACGAGCCATCCAGGCCCGCTGAGAACTGACCATCGGTCCGGTGGCTAGTCCGAGCAGTATGGCAAAGCCGAGGAACACCTGCTCTGCCGTGCTGCCGAGAAAGCCGGTTTCCGGTCCAGCCGGCTCGACGGAAATGATCCACAGCACTTCGGTAGCACTGATCGAGCCGAGGCCGGCCAGGGCCAATGCCAGTACAACGCAGGTCCACAGCACTGTGGTCCGCGAATCCATACTGTCGTCGATACGGCCGGCGAGCAGTGCCCCGAGCCCGCCGCTGGAGAGGATCAAAAGGCCGAAAAGCACGAGCTCCACGGGCCCCCAGCCGAAGACGGTGGAGGCAATGATGCCGCCGAAAATCTGGATTGCCCCGAGGGCGTCGGCGCTCAGCATGCGGCCGATGAAGAACCAGAGCATGGTCCGGTTCGCTGGAAGGCTGCGGACCAGCCGCCACAATTCGCCGAGCGGACGAGCCCGCTGCTGAATGGCAACATCGCGCGGATAGTAGAGGAACAGTGGCAGGACAAACACCACATACCAAAGTGCGCTAAATGGGCCGACGAGCCGTTCCGGTTCGCGCAGCGCCGCGTCGAGGCCGAAGGGCGGTACCTCCGGCAGCAACACCACCAGCAGCAGCAACGCGGCCGAGACCAGGCCGCCCAGGCACCCCAATGCCACCCCGTAGCCAGAAAGGCGCCCGATGGTGCCGGGGGCGGCGATCGGCGGCAACATGGCATTGTTCACCGTCGTGGTCATTTCCGCGAACGCAGCGGCAACCGTCAGAAACAGCAGGATCAACGGAATGGAGGCCGCGCCGCCTGGCAGCGCCCACCACAACCCGAAGCAGGCAATGATGAACGGCACTGATGTCCAGCCCAGCCAGGCCTTCAGATGTCCCCGCTCGAGTGCAATTCCCAGCAGCGGCCCGGCGATGGCGACGAACAATCCGGCGATGGTTCCGGTGACCCCGATATGCACCTGACCAATCGCCGGCGTCGCTGCTACCGCCGCTACGTAATAGGGGCGAAAGACGAACGATCCGATCAGCGTGTAGTAGGGCTGCTGTGCCCAATCGAACAGGGCCCAGCCGAGTCGCGCCGGTCTGGTCGCGCTGCCTGACCCAGGCGACACTTTGTTACTAGAAGCGGAAATTGACCCCGCCCCTGACGATGGTGCCGCCGACATGCATCTCGGCCTCGTAGGGCGCGGCTGCCACGTCGTTGGTTGTGTAGGTGCCGGTGCCGGTCGCCGTCAGGTTGGCGGTACCGAGATCGTAGTACAGCCCCTCGAGCTTGACCGACAGATTGTCGGTGAGGGCGTACTCAGCGCCGAGGCCAGTTATATAGCCGAACTGCCAGGCGGACCGGCTGCCCTCCCAGGCGGCGCTGCCAGGCCCGTAGCCGCTGTCGGTATACTCGAACGCTGCCGAACTTTGCAGATCAACATGGCCTACCGCGAGCCCCGCCGTACCGAACAGCAGCAACCGGTCGACGGCGACACCGACGCGAGAGCGAATGCTGTAGAGCTGCTCGGTGCCACCGGAAACCGTCAGTTCGTGCTGCCGAGAATTGGGGGCATCGATGACGGCCCCGGTGGTCCACGCTTGGCTGTCCTCGAACAGCGTCGCGTCGATCTCTCCACCGACGACGAGGGCGCCAAACTGCAGATCATGCCCGACACTGATCGAACCGGCGTAGCGCCCTGGTGCCAGTTCGGCCGCGTCAGGGAAAGCGATGGGATCGACCGGTGGGATGAACAGTCCCGAGATCAGCGGCACGCCATTGGCATCGAAATAGATGTCGTTCCCCGAAGCAGCGCCCTCTGGGTAGTTGAGCGGCACACTGCCGTCCGAGTTCACCACTCCGAGCGAAGCGCCAACGTAGGTGCCGGACCAGTCGAAAGGCTGCGCCGAAACCGCAACCGGCCAGAACAGCAGCAATGACGCGGTTCCGACCGCCAAAGGGTGAGGGGTGATCTGCATGACGCCTGCCTATCGATTCGATGTTCGTGTGCATTGTGCGGTCAACGCCGCTCTGAAGCTAGACAGCATGCGGTGCGGAAATATACAGCCAAGCGGAAATCTTGTTCCCATGGGGTGTGCATTGAGCCTGGCCAGACTGATCATGCACCAGGCGCGCATGCGCGAGCAGGAGCCGGCCCTCGTGTTCGCCGGCGGCATTGCCAGCTTCGGCATGCTGGCACGTGCCGTTTTGTCGGCCGGGCTGCGGCTGGATACTGCGCTTGACGCCCGGCGGGTTGGGGATGGCGCCGTGGTTGCCATCGATACCAGCAATCCCTTCTTTCATGTCTCCTTGATGCTGGCGCTCGAGTTGCGGGGTATTCCCACCGCATCCGTGCAGTCGGCTTACAGCGTGACGCAGAGCGGACTTGTACCAGCTGCCATCCTGGTCGATGGCCGCTCCGCCCATGATGTGGCCGTTCCGGCGATCGTGGTTGATGCGAGCTGGTTCGTCACCGATCCGGCAGCACCGGCAGGCTTTGCTGAACTGCTTGCGCTACCCGGCTTCGGTGCGGATGAGGACGCGGTGGTGCGCGTGGTGTTTTCCTCGGGTACCACGGGCGTGCCAAAATCAACTGGCCTCACCGCCAGAGTGATCGAGCGTCGGATGGGGCAGAGTCTGGCCGTTATCGGCGGCGCGCGCCGCGTCGGTACCATGATGGGGTTTTCGACCTTGGGCGGTTACATGCAGCCCATGATGACGTTGGCGTCAGGGGGCACGATCTGCTTCGGCTCCAGTCCGGTCGAGTTGTTGCATCTGTCGCGCAGCCTTCGCATCGACTTGCTGGCACTGGCTGTCGGCCAACTGAGCGCAATGGTGACCGCGCTGGGCGCATCGCCACCGCCGCAGGTCGAAATGATCGTGGTCACCGGCGGCCGGATCCCGAACGAGTTGCTGGCGCGGGCGCGAGAACGCCTTTGTTCAAATATCCTGTTCGCCTATGGCTCGACCGAAGCCGGCATGCTGGCGATCGCTCCGGCGGCGCTTCTGGAGGGGCAGGATGGCAATGCCGGCCATCTGTTGCCTTGGGTGGAACTCGAAATCGTCGATGAGCACGACCGCGTGCTGCCGCATGATACGGCGGGCGTGATCCGCGTTCGCACGCCTCAGCAGGCGCACTATGTGGTTCCGGGGCCCGAGAACCAGTTGTTCTTCCGCGACGGCTGGTTTTACCCGGGGGATGTCGGCAAGCTGCAAGCCGATGGCCGCGTCGCAATAACGGGTCGCTCCGTCGAGGTGATCAATCGCGGGGGCTCCGTGGTGGCGCCCGAGCTGATCGAGCGGCTCCTCACCGGGTTGCCAGGCATCCGCGACGCAGTTGCCTTCGGACTGCGGGGGGCGTCCGGCCTCGACGAGATATGGGCGGCTGTGGTTAGCGACGAGCCATTGGAGGAGGGCTGGATACTGGGCATTTGCCGCGAGCGGCTCGTCGACAAGGCACCCGACGTGATCCGCCGCATCGCGATGGTGCCGCGCACGGAGACTGGCAAGATCCGGCGCAAGGAAGTCCGCGACCGTTTCGAGGCCGAGCGTTCATCAGGTGCCGCATGACCGGTCGCAGTCGCCCTGTCGAACGCCAGCCACGAAGAGTGTCATGGCCAGTGGCCCGTCACCATCCCGTCTGCTGCAACAGACTAGGCCGTGTGGACAAAGAGGGTTCCCAAATCAGCAACTGACTGATTCAAGGATGTTCTTTGCGGAGAGCGGCGTTGGTTCGCGGGTTGATGTCGGACGAAGAATGGGCGTTCTTCGA
>CAMDAL010000284.1 GCA_945888565.1 Devosia equisanguinis
GCCCGACCAGAAGCGCAGGCAGCACCACGCCTCCAGTCAGGATTGAAGCCACCGAAATCAGCGCGACGGCGCTGATCAGCAGCATGATTTGCAGCACGGGGACGCGCGCCATCCCCGTCTCGCCGCTCGAGCGCGGAATGACCCGCAGCGCCAGCAGCCCGAGCAGCGCGGAGCAGGGGACGATGACGAAGAACGCCAGCCGCCAGCCGTCGAACGCCGCGAACACCCCGCCGATCGCGGGGCCGATCACCGTCGAGACCCCCCACACCGACGAGATCAGTGCGAAGGCCCGGCCCCACAGTTCCTGCGGGAAGATGACCCGGATCATCGAATAGCTCATCGCCGTCAGCAGCCCGGCGCCGAGACCCTGGATGGCGCGACCGGCCAGCATTGTGGGCATGTTCGGTGCCAGCCCGCAGATCAGGCTGCCGAGCCCGAACCCGAAGGCTGCCACCAGATAGATGCCGCGTGGCCCGAGGTTGAACGGCCGCACCGCCGCAAAGATCGAGGCCATGATCGAGGCGACGATGAACACCGTGGTGTTCCAGGCGAACAGCTCGAGCCCGCCGATCTCGCTCACCACCGAAGGCAGCAGCGTCGAGACGATGAACGTCTCCATCGCCTGCAGTCCGACGCCCGAGGCGAGCGTGATGGCGGCTAGCCCACGCGCGCCCTGGAACATCGCGCCCCAGGAATTGTCGGCCGGAGCTGCTACTGCCGCTGCCATGTCGTCCTCGCTATCCAGATCGTGGGGCATGCTCTACAACCTCAAGTGCACTTCAGGTAAAGGGGCAAATTCATCAAATGTCGCGCGAACTGACAGTGGGGCAGGTGGCCGCGCGCAGCGGCCTCGCCGTTTCGGCGCTGCACTTCTACGAAAAGAAGGGGCTGATCCGCTCGCACCGCACCTCCGGCAACCAGCGGCGCTACGATCGCGACGTGCTGCGGCGCCTCGCCATCGTCCGCATGGCGCAGGAACTGGGGATCCCGTTGAGCGAAGTTGCCGAAGCGCTGTCGCGCGTGCCGCTCGGTCAAATCCCGAGTGCCGAGGATTGGCGAGGCATGTCGGCGGTCTGGTACGAAAAGCTCGACCGCCGCGTCACCATGCTCATCCGCATGCGCGACGAGCTCAACGGCTGCATCGGCTGCGGCTGCCTGTCCACCACCAGTTGCCCGCTGATGAACGCCGGCGACCGGCTGGCCGACGAGGGCCCCGGCCCGCGCCGGCTGCTGCGGGACGGCGGCGACACCTACAAGAGCTGACGGCCCGGAACCGCCGCGCGCCCGGCATCGTTGTCGCGATCAGCGTCAACACCGGAATCTCGCGCGTCGACCTGCTTGTCACGATCGGCCCCGAGGAAACCCGCACTCCGCGCTCGGGTACTACCTCATGGCGGCCGCTTTGCTGGCGGTGCTGGTGCTGGCCGCCATGCGGCGGTTCTCGCACGACGTCATCAGTAAGGGTGAAGCCCCGCCGGACGGCAAATAACGATCGACATCAGGGGATTGCCCTCGGCGGCTGACGAGCGCGGTTGCCGCCCGGGAGGAGTGGCCACAACCGCGCTATTGCTCGCCTGCTCGGGTCCAGACACGCGAGCCGTCAGATAACCGGAGAGGGGCAGCGACAGGGTTGCGCGCTCCGTCTCCGGCAGTCTGACTGCCACCGTGGGGAGGGAACACGGCGGCCGTCAGTCGTGGGCCGGCAAACTTGGGGTGACCGGCCCGGCCATCCGGGAGCCGCAGGGAGTCGGCACCGGATGGATCTCTTGAATTTCTCCGGACCGGCGACGGGATGAACCACGCCGCCGATCCAGGGACGAAGCCGGGTACTTGGGGTGCCGGCTCCGGTCCACCCGGTCTGCTGCAGGGACTGCATCGGGCGGTCGTTCAGGTGCTGGATCGGCCGCCGCGGGAGGGAACGCGGCGGCCGGCCAGTTGTCGGATCGGCGTACTTGGGGTGGCCGACCCGCCGTCCCGCCTCAGGCTGCCGCAGGGAGTCGGTGCGAGGCGGAATTCCGAGATATTGTTGCCGGAGGCCGCTTGGGACAGCCTCCGGCGAAGTAACGGGGAGCGCGCTTGGGAATGCAATCGGCAGTGGCCTGCCTAAAGCAACACGCTCCCCGTCGACACGTAACCTGTGGACGCAGTAGTTACGTGCCAACCGCTTCAAGGCGCTGATTACGCACCCAGAAACTCGCAATCGCCGCAGCTTCGCGACGATAGAAATCGATGTCCGCCTGTCGCTCGAACACAGCGTCGGCTCCGGCCGCCAGCAACGCGTCGCGGACCTCGCGGTCGAGCGTCGATGCCACGGCGGCAATCAGCAGGGCGGTGCCGTCCTGCATGCCGCGCAGCTTGCGGATGAAGTCGGCGGTCGCGGTGCTCGAGGACTTGAGGTCCACGATCACCAGGCCGGGCAGGGTGGCCTTGCGGTCATCCAGCAGTGCGCCCAGTTCGGTGCCCGCAATGACCTCGCCATCGAGCCAGCTGACCGATGGCGCGCCATGGGCGAGCAGCATCCGGATCATCAGCCGGGCCGAATGGGAGTCGTCGTCGACCAGCGCCATGAAGGGCTGGACGGCACCCTGCGAGTTCATAAAGCTTCCTTCTTGCCGCACCGCGCAGCAATGGGCCGAACTGACTGATACGTAGAGACTAGTCGCGCCCTTGGGCACCAAACCCACTCGTCGTAGGTCAGCGGGATTGATCCCGATTGCTGGTACCGTGCAGCGACGGGTCCCATATGACGGCTGCATGTCAAACTGAAAAGGAACACCGGGGTAACAGCCGCGTAACCCGGCTTGCGTTTTACATGTAAATCGACGACGGTTGATCGTCTCTTGGACAGGGGATCGCTCTGACGGATACCGGACAGCCCGACGCGCTGGTCGAAGCCGCGCTCGAGCAGCTGCTCAGCTGGCCGGGTCTGTCGCGGTCGCCGCAACTTGCCAAGTTTCTCAACTACATAGTTCGGGCGAAGCTTGGTGGCGACGAGGCCTCCATAAAAGCCTATTCCATCGCTGTGGACGTCTTCGGCAGGCCCCCGACCTTCGATCCCCAAAGCGATCCGATCGTCCGCGTCCAGGCCCGTCGCCTCCGGGCTCTGCTCGAGGAATATTATACGGGTGAGGGTAGTGGCAGCCCGGTCAGAATTTACCTCCCGGTGGGGCGTTACGTGCCGGAATTTCGCAGTGGCGGCGATGTTTCCTCGCCGGAACCCGCCGTCGAACCGGTTTCCACGCCGCCTGCCGACTCGCCTGCGGAGCGACGGCAGCAGCGGCTGCGGCGCCAGGATAGTGGGCGCCGCGACTGGCTGCTCTACGCACTTCTGCTGATTGTCGGGACCGGCATCGTGGTGGCCCTGACCCAGGTGCTGATGCCGCGGCCGACCCGAATGGAAGTGCCGGGCCACCCCAGCATCGGCATCGCCGAGTTCACCGCCATCTCATCGCCGCAGTCAGCAGCGGCCGCGCCGGTCAATATTTCCGGCCTCGCCATCGAACTGGTCACCGATCTGCAGCTGTTCGACGACATCCAGCCCTCGTACATGCAGGGTGGGCCGCCGGAGGACGGCGGTCCGGATTATCAGCTCACCGGTATCGCCCGCTACGAGGCCGGCCTGGTGCAGGTTACCGCCAGCTTGCGGCGCAGCGGTTCCGACACCGCAATGTGGAGTTCGACGCAGACTGTCCGGGCTGACCAGTTGCGGAACAGCATCGACGACATCTCGCAGGCGTTCGCCGAACAGCTCGGTGCGCATCCCGGTCCCCTCTTTGTCGATGCCTATCGCTGGCTGGCCGAGAATCCCAACATTGCCGGCAACGAAACGACGTTCCTCTGCGGCCTGCTGTTCACGCGCTATCGCGACAGCGCCGCGGTCGCCGATGCGGCGCGGGCGCGCGAGTGCAGCTCGTCGGTGCTGGCGCAGAGCGACGATGCGCTGGCCCTCGCCATGCGCGCCGGGCTGCTGCTCGATGACCTCGTCGTCACCCAGCTTCGGCTGGATCCCGAGCCGCTGGCCGAGGCGGGGCGGCTGCTGACCCAGGCGCTGCGGCTCGATGCCACCTCGAGCACGATCTGGCGTGAGCATGCTCGCTACCTGTTCCAGGCCGGCCGGCTGAGCGAGGCCGAGGCTGCCTATGTGTCGGCCCTGCAGCTCAACCCTGCCAATCTCGATGCCGTCGCCGGCTTCGGTCAGATGCTGCTGGTGCGGGGCGGCTCTTTGCAGGGCAGCGCGCTTGCAGCGCAGGCGCTGCGTGGGGCAGTCGAGCCGCCGCACTGGTACTACATGGGCCCGGCCGTCAACGCGCTGCGGGCCGGCAAAGACGACGAGGCGATTGCGCATGCCGAAAATCTGGCCGCCGGCGACGCCGAGATGGGAGCCACCATCGCCGTAGTCGCGGGGTTCCGCTCCGGCAATGTCGATGTACTGAACCGCTACTTTGCACAGCTCCTCGACGTGACGCGGTATCGCCGCTTCGGTATCCTGCCGGTGCTGCGGCAGCGCATTCTCGACTCGGCCCTGCTCGACGAGATCGGGGCGCAGCTCAAGCGGGCCGGCGTGGCCGACGTGGCGCTCGACGGCGATTTCTAGTTCTCGTAGGTAGGTGCATGAGTTTTTCCGCGCTGGTTACCCGACAATCCGCCGCCGGCGGCGTGGCAAGCGTGGTCGAGCGGGTTGACGACAGTGCACTGCCGGACGGCGATGTGCTGGTTTCCGTCGAGTGGGCCGGCCTCAACTACAAGGATGCGCTGGTGCTGAGCGGGCAGGGCAACCTCGTCCGCAACTATCCGCATGTCGGCGGTATCGATTTTGCTGGCCGCGTCGTCGAAAGCCGCGACTGGCGCTACCATCCCGGCCAGGCGGTGGTGCTCACCGGGTGGCGGGTCGGCGAGTCCCGCTGGGGCGGCTATGCGCAGCGGGCCCGCGTCGATGCCAACATGCTGGTGCCGCTGCCGAAGCGCTTTTCGGCCCGCTCCGCCATGATGCTGGGCACCGCCGGCCTCGCCGCCATGCTGGCCGTCAACCGGGTGCAGGCCGAAGGCGTGAAGCCGGGCGATGGCGAAGTGCTCGTCACCGGGGCCGGTGGCGGCGTCGGTACCATCGCGGTGATGCTGCTGGCCCGGCTGGGGTATCACGTCGCGGCCCTGACCGGCCGTGCCGAACTCGGCGACCACCTAACCCGCCTCGGGGCCTCCCGTATCGTCGCCCGCGCGGATCTGCTGACCCCGACCGGCAAGGTGCTCGACAAGGAGCTTTGGGCTGGCTGCATCGACACTGTCGGCGGCACGCTGCTCGGCGAAGTGCTGAAGAAGATCCGCTACGGTGGCGTCGTCGCCGCTGTCGGCCTCGCCGGTGGCGCGAG
>CAMDAL010000285.1 GCA_945888565.1 Devosia equisanguinis
ATGTGAAATCCCGGCGCGGCGGAGATGCTGTTGCGCACCAGCGTCGCGCCATGGGGCACGCGCGCCATGCGTTTGCGCATCTCGTTGAATTCGCCCGGCGGATAGCGCGCCTCCAGCAGGGCATAGGCTTCCGGGTGATAGCCGATGCCGACGCCGAATGTCGCCGCGATGGCGTCGGCGGTGATGTCGTCATGGGTGGGGCCGATGCCGCCGGTGGTGAAGACATAGGTGTAGCGAGCGCGGACGGCGTTGATCGCGGCGACGATATCGTCCTCGACGTCGGAGACGACGCGAACTTCGGAGAGCGCGATGCCGAGATCGGTGCAAAAATCGGCGACCGTGCCGATGTTCACGTCCTTGGTGCGGCCGGAGAGGATTTCGTCGCCGATGACGACGAGGGCGGCGGTGACGGTGTCAGGCATGGCGTGGTCCGGGGGACTGCAAGGCCGATGCATTGCCTCAGGCCGGGCAGAGCGTCAAGCAATTGCCGCCGCTGGCCACAGGAGCGCAGGTATTGAGCAGCGTTACGGTCTTTATTCCTGCGCCAAGCCCGCTTACCTTGCCTCGCTGAATGGAGCGCCGCCAATGATTACCTACGTCGAAGCCGAAGCCAAGAGCCGCCGCACCTCGGGGGTCATCCCGCTGCATGGCGAGGCGGGCTTCGCCGGCATGCGCAAGGCCGGGCAGCTGACGGCGCAGGCGCTGGACCTGCTGGTCGATGCGGTAAAGCCCGGTGTGACCACACTGGAGCTCGACCGGTTGGCTTACGGGTTCGCCCGCGACCACAACGCCATCCCGGCAACGCTGTTCTACAAGGGCTACCGGCACTCGATCTGCACCTCCATCAACCACGTCGTCTGTCACGGTATTCCCGATGAGCGGCCGCTGCGCGAGGGCGACATCGTCAACATCGACATCACGCTGATCGTCGATGGCTGGTACGGCGACAGCTCGCGCATGTATCCGGTGGGCGAGATCAGCCGGAAATCGGAGCGGCTGATCGAGGTGACCTATGAAAGCCTCGAGGCCGGCCTCGCCGCCGCCAAGCCCGGCAACACCACCGGCGATATCGGCGCAGCGATCCAGGCGCATGCCGAAGCCGAGCGGACCAGCGTGGTACGCGACTTCGTCGGCCACGGCGTCGGGCAACTCTTCCACGACGAACCCAACATCATGCATTTCGGCATTGCGGGCACCGGCGCCCTGCTGAAGCCCGGGATGATCTTCACCATCGAGCCGATGATCAACCTGGGCCGCCCGCACGTCAAAATCCTCGCGGACGGCTGGACCGCGGTGACGCGCGACCGGACGCTGTCGGCACAGGCGGAGCACTCGATCGGCATCATTGCGACCGGCAACGAGATCTTCACCAGCTCGCCAAAAGGCTGGTTCAATCCGCTCGACGCCCGCCGCTAGCCGTGGCCAAGGGGGGCGACGAAAGCGAGAACGGCAACGGCCTGGGCGAGGCCCCTGCCCCCATCGACCGCAACTCCGGTCATCGCGAACGCGCTCGCCAGCGCTTCCTGCGCATCGGCGAAGAATCGCTCGATGACTACGAACTGCTCGAGCTGGTCCTGTTCCTCGCCATTCCGCGGGTGGACACCAAGGGACTGGCCAAGGAGTTGCTGGCACGGTTCGGCACCTACTCGAACGTGCTCAGCGCCTCGACCGAACGGCTGGCGGAGGTGAAGGGCATCAGCGAGGCAACGGCCACCAACCTCAAGATCGTGCAGGCCGCCGCCCAGCGCTTCGCCCGTGACCGCGTGCCGCGCGACATGCCGATCCTCGGCTCGTGGCAGGCGCTGATCGACTATGTGCGGACCCAGATGGCGTTCAACGACATCGAGCAGTTCCGCATCCTGTTCCTCGACAAGAAGAACCGGCTGATCGCCGACGAGGTGCAGCAGGCCGGCACCGTCGACCACACGCCGGTTTACCCACGCGAGGTGATCAAGCGGACGCTGGAACTGTCGGCGACGGCGATCATCCTCGTCCACAACCACCCCTCCGGCGACCCGGCGCCGAGTTCGGCCGACGTGCAGATGACCCGCCAGATCAACGACATCGCCCGGCCACTGGGGATCACGGTGCACGACCACATCATCGTGGGGCGCACGGGGCACGCGAGCCTGAAGGGGCTGAAGCTGATCTGAGGCGGCAAATCGGCCTGCGAACCGTGCTTGGGGACATCCGTCCCCAGTACTTCCCTCCGATCAGTGCGAAACGAAGTCGACGCCGAAGAGCAGGCCCGCACCGGTCTTGGCGTGGCCCTTGGCCGGAAGGTCCATGGCGGTCGCGGGCAACGTGGCGATCCAGGGATAGGTGTCCGCGAGGCCAATCGTGATCGGCGCGTCCGTCGCTTCGATACGCGCCGACACGAGCGAAACGCGGGCCCCCGCGGTCTGCCTCACCAACTCGAACCTGGGTAGCACCTTGCCGTGCAGGTCGCCGGAGACGAGGACAACAAACGGGATCCCTAGCGGCAGATCGCAGCCACCCCGGTATTCGCGCACCTCGCGCGGCGAGTAGACACCACAATTGTCGAGCAGTGCTCCATATCCGGCGTAGCCGCCCGGGGATTGGTGGCGCTTCAGGACAAGCACCGCCTGGGTTGACGAGACGGGGATGGCGATGGCCTCCCCCCGCGCCGCGCTGCGGCGCATTGAAATTGATTGCGGCCCCCAAGGTTGTTCCGTCGTTTGCTCCCAGACGCTGGCACCAGCCAGCTCTTTGCCATCCACATTGACAACCACCTGGTAGCTGAAGCGCCTCGAGCCGTAACCCTCGGAACCCCAGAGGAGATAAACCAGCGCCCCGATCAGGACGACGGCCGCAAACATGGCGAGCATTGCGCGCATCGGCAGGTCAGCCGGTCAACGGCCCGGCGGCAGACCGCCCTCTGCCCTGCAGCCTCGCCCGCACGGCCTTCGCCCACCCTTTCAGCCGCGCGTTGCCCTTGATGCGCTGGCGCAGTACCTGCCACATCCGGTGTCCTTCGCCCGCGATAGAGCCACGCGTGGTCAGCGGCACGTAGTGGTGGCGGACGGGGATCTGCACGTTGCACCAGTGGCGCTTTTCGTCGGTGAAGCCGGCGCCCATGTCGAAGGTGCGAGTGCCGGCGTCGAACACCGACTGCATGACGCGCAGCAGGCACTGCTTGCCCGGCGAGCCGGTCTGGATGGTGGCGTCGTCGCTCATCGACGAAATGAGGCAGAACAGCCGCGTGCCATGGGCGACGTTGTAGCGGACTGCGACGATGACGCCATCGAGGCGGAGGACGTGGAGGCGGATATCGACGCCGGAGCCCTCGGCGACACTGGCATCGTAGAAGGCGCGAACCCCGTCGCAGGTGAAGGGATCGGGGACGCCCATGGTGGCGAAGCGGGCGGCGCGCTGGCGAAACATGATGTCGAGGATGGCGCGGGCTTCGGGGCCGTTGCGGACCTCTTCGAAACTCGCGGTACCGAGTGCGTCGAGCCGCTCGCCCTGCTGCCGGTCATGCTTGCGGCGGGATTTCGAGCGCTGCGTCTTGTCCGCTTCGTCCCAGCTCGAAAACTGAGCGCGGTAGAGGGTCTCGGCGGCGACCGAGCGGCCGAGTTCGGCGAACAGGTCCGCGCCGTTGACGGTGAGTTGCGGCACAGATTTGAGGTAGATGAGGTCCGCGCCCGACAGGCTTTCGAGCATGGCGGACCACAGCGCTGCCCGCTCGACCGAGCCGAGGCGGGCCAGCCGGGCGATATCGACCAGCGGCGCGTTGCAGCCCACATGCGGGCCGGGGAACCAGCTGAGCAGCGTGACGCCGCGCGCCTTGCGGCGCCACAGCGGCAGCAGCGCGACGGGCTGGCCCTCCATTTCGGCGACGACGTAGAACTGGTCCTCGGGCGCGATGCGCTGCGCGGCAACCCAGGCGCGGGTGAAGCCGAGGCTCTGGCCGGGGGATTCGATCTCGCCCGCTTCGAGGCGCAGCCAGAGCGGCGCGGCCTGGTCGAGATCATGCAGGATGTGGACGGCGACGACGGGCACGCCATGGGCGCGCGGCAGCCGTGCCACCGGAGCGTCATCGATCAGTGCGGTCATCGACATCGGCAAACCCCTCGTTTCCGGCGCCGACAGTCGCGGGCACGGGTGAACGCGGCGTTGAAATTGCCGTGAGCGGACGGGGCGCGGGGAGGATTGCTGCGCGAAGGGTTAAGCGGCGCTTACCCGAACTGCTGCAGGACCGGGAAGGTTTCGAGGAACCAGTATGAGATGCGGGTGAACTGCCCGGTGAGGAACAGCAGGCCAGTAACGACCAGCAGCCCGCCCATCACCTTTTCCACCGTGCCCAGGTGCTTCTTGAAGCTGGTGAAGAAGGTCAGGAACGGTCCGATGGCGATGCCGGCGAGCAGGAACGGCACGCCGAGGCCGAGTGAGTAGAGCCCGAGCAGCAGCGCGCCATCGAGGGCGGTCTGCTGGCTCGAGGCGACGGCCAGAATGGCGGCGAGCACTGGCCCGATGCACGGGGTCC
Organism: Devosia equisanguinis; assembly: GCA_945888565.1. Classification (GTDB taxonomy): domain Bacteria; phylum Pseudomonadota; class Alphaproteobacteria; order Rhizobiales; family Devosiaceae; genus Devosia_A; species Devosia_A equisanguinis_A. The sequence continues at coordinate 4,508 of CAMDAL010000285.1, forward strand.
AGCCGACGGCGAAGGCGAGGCCGAGCAGGAAGCCGCCGAGCGGGCCGGAGGCGACGCCGGGGCCGTTGTGGCGCACCTGCATGTCCAGCCAGCGGATGCGGAACACCCCGAGGAAGTGGAGACCCATGGCGATGATGACGATGCCGGCGAGCGGCATCAGGATCGGCAACACCTGCCGGAACGATTGCCCCAGCGCCGTCGCGGTGGCGCCGAACAGCACGAAGACGATCGAAAACCCGGCGATGAAGAACAGCGAGGTGAAGACCGACTTCCGCCAGATGACGCCCGCCGACGTGCCATCGGCGCGCAACTGATCGAAGCTCGCCCCGCTCATGTAGGTGAGGTAGGGCGGCACCAGCGGCAGCACGCACGGACTGAGGAAACTCAGCACGCCGGCACCGAATACGAGGGGAAACGAAAAGCCTTCCATGCGCGGGGTGTAGCCGGTTTCGCGATGGGGGGGAATGCGGCTGGATAGTCGTCGAGGGGATGTGATGAACGCCCACGAAGCGGCAATCGCCGTGGCAGGGATGACATCGGGACTGGAGCGGGGTAAGCAGCCCTGCAACAGCTTGTAGCGAGCGCCCCCATGGCCCACCCGACAGCCCGTCCCATCCGCATTGCGCCTTCCATCCTGTCGGCCGATTTCACCCGGCTGGGCGAGGAGATCCGGGCGATCGACGCGGGCGGGGCGGAGTATATCCATGTCGATGTGATGGACGGGCACTTCGTGCCGAACATCTCGATCGGGCCGCTGGTGGTGCAGGCGATCCGGCCGCTGACCCGCAAAGTGCTCGACGTGCACTTG
>CAMDAL010000286.1 GCA_945888565.1 Devosia equisanguinis
GAGGTAGGTGATGGTGAGGCCCCAGAAGCTCAGCAGGTTGAAGCCCGACCGGTAGAGGTCGATGCCGAACACGGTCTTGAGGATCACCGTCACGAGGCCAAGGCGCCCGAGCGTCGAGAGGAAGGCAAAGGCGAGCGGAATGCCGGCGAAGTTGGAGGCGACGCCCGAGAAGGTCATCACCGTCGAGCGGATCGATTCCGGCAGTTTGCCGCGAATGATGGCGAGCGCGATGATTAGTCCGACAACGGCGCCGATGGCGGCCGATGCGGCGGAGATTCGCAGTGAAATCGAGAAGGAGCTGACAATCTGCGGCTGGCTCAGATCGACGATGTTCTGCAGCGTGAAGCCGCCGTCGGCACCGATGAACGCCTGAACGACGAGGCCGAGGGTCGGCAGGATCAGGAACAGGATCGCGAAAGCGACGAACGGCGCAACGCCGAGCAGCGCCGTCAGCGTGCCGCCAGACAGGCCGGAGCGAACGCGCCGCCAAAACGGCATGGCCGGCCCGGTTTGCACCGGGTCGGCCACTGTAGCTTGGATCAAGCCGTTATTCGGCAACGTTGGCCCCAACGACTGCGTCCCACTGGCCGGTGATCACGGCCTTGGCGGCGTTCTGTTCGGCGATCGAGGGGAACACGGCCTTGGCGTAGTTCTCGGCGGGCGGCAGGGCGTCGAGCAGATCCTGCGGGATCTTGCCCTGCTCGGCGAGCGCGTTGAAGCGGATCGGGTGGCAGTAGCCCTTCAGCCAGCCGAGCTGGCCTTCGTCGGAGTAGAGGTATTCCATCCAGAGCTTGGCGGCGTTCGGATGCGGCGCGTAGGCGCTGATGGCCTGCACGTACACACCGGCGACGACACTGTCGGTCGGCACAACGACTTCGGCGGCGGGGTTGCCCGCGAAGCCATCACGCCAGGCGAGGACGTTGTAGTCCCAGGCGACGACGATCGGCGTCGTGCCCTGAGCGACGGACGCCGCCTTGCCGATCACGGGCACGAAGTTGCCCTTGGCGTTCAGGTCCTTGAAGAAGGCGAGGCCGGCATTGGCAGCCGACTCGGCATCGGTGCCGCCATTGGCGAGACCGGCGCCGTAAACGCCCTGGATGGCCTGGTTCGAGGCGCGCGGATCACCGGCGAGGGCGACCGAGTTGGCGTACTCGGGCTTCTGCAGGTCGGCCCAGCTGGTGGGGACGGTCGAAACCAGATCGGTGTTCACGAGGAACGACAGCACGCCGTAATAGTCGCCGTACCAGAAGCCTTCTTCGTCCTTGGCCTCGGCCGGGATTTCGTCCCAGGTCGAAACCTTGTAGGCCTGCAGCAGGCCCTCTTCCTTGGCCTGCGGGCCGAAGCTCAGGCCGATGTCGAGCACGTCGGGCGCCTGCGGACCGGTATTGTCCTTGTTGGCGCGCACGGCCTCGAGCTCGTCGGCGGAGCCGGCGTCGGGGTTCAGCTCGTTGACGGTGATGCCCGGATACTTCGCCTTGAAGCCGGCGATGACTTCGCCATAGCCGCACCAGTTGTGGGGCAGGGCGATGGTGGTCAGCATGCCTTCGGCCTTGGCTGCCTCGTAGAGGGCGGCGAGGTCGGTCTGCGCCATCGAGGCGGTCGAAGCGAGCATCGCGACGACGGACACCGAGGCGGCAAACGCGTTCTTCATGATCATTTGCGTCTCCCTGGAGATTTAGGCTTCTGTCCCGCCTTGCGGAGGCCCCAAAGCCGCGCTCCACCTAGTTCGGCCATGTGACAGGCACATGACAGCCCCGGCGCCGGTCCCACGGGCGACGAGGCTGAAAGCGGCGCAGGCGCGCGGCTTTGCCGGGTGTTGCGGCTGTGTCAGGCTCCCCAAGCCGATTGTGACAATTGTGACAGTGCCCGGTTTGACATCGGGAGTCGAGATGGGCGGTTGGCGGAGTTTAGACCGGTTCCAGACTGTGTCGATATTTCTTGATGCTGGTTCTCCACTTTGATAGGCCGCCGACATTGCGGCCCTCATCGGCCGGCCGGGAGATCTCCAGATATGAAGACGATCAGCACACTGGCCCTCATTGCAGGGATGGCGGCAGCCGGCGTCGGCGCGGCTTTCGCACAGGAGCCGACGAGCGACGATATCCTCAAGACCTACGCCGACATTGCGCTCGCCGGCTACGAGGACGCGCTGACGACCGCCAGGGCGCTCGACGCGGCGACCGATGCACTGATCGCCAGCCCGTCGGATGATACGCTGGCGGCGGCGCGCGCCGCGTGGATCGCCTCACGGCCGAGCTACCAGCAGACCGAGGCGTTCCGCTTCGGCAATGCCATCGTCGATGCGTGGGAGGGCAAGGTGAACGCCTGGCCGCTCGACGAGGGTCTGATCGACTATGTCGACGCGAGCTACGGTGCCGAGAGCGACGCCAACGGGCTCTACACCGCCAACGTGATCGCCAACGCGAAGATCAGCATCGACGGGCAGGAGGTCGACGCGACCGAGATCACCCCGGAGTTCCTCGCCAGCACGCTGCAGGAAGCGGGTGGCATCGAGAGCAACGTGGCGACCGGGTATCACGCCGTCGAGTTCCTGCTGTGGGGGCAAGACCTGAACGGCACGGGGCCGGGGGCCGGGCAGCGGCCGTTCACCGACTATTCGACCGAGGCGAATGCCGCGCGGCGGGCACAGTATCTCGATGCGGCGACCGACCTGCTGGTGACCGACCTCGAGGAGATGGTGGCGCCCTGGGCCGAGGGCGGGGAGGCGCGGACGGCGCTGGCCGAAACCGGGCTTTCGACGATCCTCACCGGCATGGGCTCGCTGTCGTTCGGCGAACTGGCGGGCGAGCGGATGAAGCTCGGCCTGCTGCTGCATGACCCGGAAGAGGAGCACGACTGCTTCTCGGACAACACCCACGCCTCGCACCTCAATGACGGCATCGGCATCCGCAACGTCTACCTGGGCCGGTATGTGCGGGTGGATGGGTCGGTGGTGGAAGGCCCGTCGATCTCGGCGCTGCTCGCGGCCAGGGACGCGGCGCTTGATGCGGAAATCCGGTCGCAGCTCGACGACTCGGTGGCCAAGCTGCAGGCGATTGCCGACCGGGCGGCTGGCGGCGAGGCCTATGACCAGCAGATCGGCGAGGGCAATGCCGAAGGCAACGCCACGGTGCAGGCCGCGATCGACGCTCTGATTGCACAGACGCGCGGTGTGGAGCGGGCGGTGGCGCTGCTCGACCTCGGCGATGCGGTGACGATCGAACAATCCGACAGCCTGACCAACCCGGACGCGGTGTTCGAGTAAGCCCAGGTTTTCCAGAGCTTTGTGCGTGCCGCGGGCTTGAAAGAATCCGCGGCGCCGTCTTTCCTCCCGGCGTGGCCGGGCATTTGCCTAGAGTGCTGACATGCACATGCGCTTGACCGCGATCCTGGCCATAACGCTTCTCGCGGGTCTCGCCTTCGGCAATGAAGGCGGGACCCGTTCCGACCTCACGCCGGACGACCTGGCTCGGGTGAAGCGGGTCACCGCGCCGACGACCGATTTCAGCAAGCCCGAGAGTTTCGAGCAGTTGCCCGGCGGCAAGGCCACGGTGAAGAAGCGCATCAACGGCGACATCTTCTCGTTCTCGTCGGCAAACCTGAGTTTCGAGCAGGAAGAGCAGTTCAAGCTCGGCAACGCGCTGTTCCGCAAGCTGTGGGTCTCCTCGCCGTCATCGACGCAGGCGTCGGATGGGCTGGGGCCGCTGTTCAATGCGCGCGGCTGCCAGAACTGCCACCTCAAGGATGGGCGCGGGCACACGCCGTCGGGCGCGGACGACGATGCGGTGTCGATGTTCCTGCGGCTCTCGGTGCCGGCGCATACGGACGCCGAGATGCAGGCGCTGGCGGACGGTTCCGCGAAGGTGATCCCCGAGCCGACCTATGGCGGGCAGTTGCAGGACTTTGCTGTGCCGGGGCTACAGGCTGAAGGCCGGATGGTGATCGACTACACCGACGTGCCGGTGACGCTGGGCGATGGCACGGTTGTGACGCTGCGCCGGCCAAGTTACTCGGTGGCCGATCTCGGGTACGGACCGATGGCGCCCAATGTGATGCTGTCGCCGCGCGTGACGCCGCAGATGATCGGTCTGGGGCTGATCGAGCAGATACCGGTCGAGGACATTCTGGCGCATGCCGATCCGGACGACGCGGACGGGGATGGCGTATCGGGGCGGCCGAACCGCGTGCGCGATCCGGTGACGGGCGAAATCGCGCTCGGGCGGTTTGGCTGGAAGGCCGGGGCGGCGTCGATCCGGGCGCAATCGGCGGATGCATTCGCGGGCGATCTTGGAATCTCGACGCCGCTGGTGATGCGGCCGCATGGCGACTGCATGGCGGCGCAGGCCGAGTGCCTGGCACTGCCGACCGGCGAGCAGGAGCGGCTTGGGCCATCCGAGGCGCCTGATCCGGTGCTCGACCTCGTGACCTTCTATTCGCAGGATCTCGGCGTGCCGCAGCGGCGGCGTGCGGGCGATCCGACGGTGCTGGCCGGCAAGGCAGCGTTCTACGGCGCCGGTTGCGCCTCGTGCCATGTGCCGAAATTCGTGACGTCGCGGGCGGGGGATAACCCGGCGCTTCGCTTCCAGCTGATCTGGCCGTACTCGGATTTCCTGCTGCACGACATGGGCGAGGGGCTGGCTGACCATCGGCCGGAAGGGCAGGCCGATGGCTTTGAGTGGCGGACGGCGCCGCTCTGGGGGATCGGGCTGACCGAAACGGTGTCGGGGCACACCGAGTTTTTGCATGATGGGCGGGCGCGCAACCTGACCGAGGTGATCCTGTGGCATGGCGGCGAGGCGCAGGCGGCGCGCGATGCGTTCGCGGCGATGCCGCAGCCGGAGCGCGAGGCGCTGCTGAAGTTCGTGGAGTCGCTGTGATGCGGGTTTGGCTGGCACTGCTGATCGGGTTGCTGGCGACGCCGGCCTTCGCGCAGCTTCATCCAACGGCGCGTACGGTGATCACGCAGGCGGTCGAGGAGGTGATCCGGCCGGGGTTTGCCGGGTTCGCGGCGGAGACGGAGCGGCTGGCGGCGAGGCAGGCGGAGCTTTGCGCCGGGCCTTCGGCGGATGCCCTTGCGGTGGTGCGCGGACAGTTCGGTGCGGTGGTGCAGGCGTGGTCAGGGATCGAAGTGTACCGATTCGGGCCGCTGATGACGGACAACCGCACCGAGCGCATCCTGTTCTGGCCCGATCGCAAGGGCATCGCGCTGAGGCAGGTGCAGTCGATTCTTGCGACCGAGGACGAGACGGCGACCGATCCGGCGAGGCTGTACGGCAAGAGCGTCGCGGTGCAGGGGCTGG
>CAMDAL010000287.1 GCA_945888565.1 Devosia equisanguinis
CTCACCTGTTCATAGCATTGTCCCATCGCAGCAACACCTTAGCAGGTGTTGCACTTGTCGCGTGAGTTCAGGGGACCCAACTCGAAATCCGCGCAGGTGATGAAGTGGGTCCCTGCTTTCGCAGGGATGACACGTTGTGGGTGTTGCGACGGGCGTGACCGGAACTAGCCCACCACCACCCGCCCGTGCTGCTCGATCGCATACGGGTCGGTCATCCCGGCGATGAAGTCGGAGATGATGCGGGCGCGGGCGCTGGGGTCGGGGGCGGCGCTGGCAGCCTCGCCCCAGCGGCCGGGCAGGTCCATGCGCTCGAAATAGTGGTCGAACAGTTCGCCGACGAGCTTCTGGCTGGCCCGCACCGGCTCCATCACCTGCTCCGAGCGGTAGACGTGCTCGAACAGGTACTTTTTCAGCCCCTGCTCCGCCTCGGCAACACCAGCGGAGAAACCGACCAGCGTCCGCCCGGCGGTCCGCACATCCTCCGCCGACTGCGGGTTGACCTCGCCGATACGGCGGGTGCTTTCGACGATCACGTCCTCAATGCCAAGCGTGATGAGGCGGCGTTGCAGTTCGTGCGTCTGCCGGCTCGGGTCGAGGTCCGGCCAGCGCTCCAGCACCTCGGTGACCAGCGGGCCGACCAGCGGCACGTCGCGCAGCTCGGGCAGCGCGATCAGGCCGGCGCGGACGGCGTCGTCGATGTCGTGGGCGTTGTAGGCAATGTCATCGGCGATCGCGGCGCACTGCGCCTCGAGGCTGGCATAGGACGCAAGGCGGAGGTCTTCGCTGGCCGGGATGTCGTAGAGGCCGAAGGGCAGCCACTCGTGCACGTAGCGGCCGACGGGACGGTCCTCGTCGTCGACCAGCGGGCCGTTGTGCTTGAGGATGCCCTCGAGCGCCTCCCAGCTGAGGTTCAGCCCGTCATGTTCGGCATAGCGGTTCTCGAGCCGGGTGACGACGCGGATCGCCTGCATGTTGTGGTCGAAGCCGCCCCACCCGGCCATCTTCTCGTGCAGCACCCGCTCGCCGGCATGGCCGAACGGGGTGTGGCCGAGGTCGTGGGCAAGCGCTACGGCTTCAGCGAGGTCTTCGTCGAGCCGCAGCGCCCGCGCCATCGAGCGGGCCATCTGGCTCACCTCGAGGGTGTGGGTGAGCCTTGTGCGAAAATGGTTGCCCTCGTGGTGGAGGAACACCTGGGTCTTGTATTGCAGGCGCCGGAAGGCGGCCGAGTGGATGATCCGGTCGCGATCGCGCTGGAATTCCGAGCGGGTCGGGCTGGTGCCGGTATCGTGCAGACGGCCGCGACTGAGCGCGGGATCGGAAGCGTAAGGCGCGCGTTCGCTCATTGTTGAGGCGGACACCCTTTTCATCGTCATCAGACGATATTAGATTGAGGCTTCACGAGAGCGGACCCGATCCGCCCGGAAGGTACGAAATGACCGACGTTGCTCTAGCATCCAATGATGTCGTTTTGACAGACCGCGCCGCAAAGCGCATCGGCCGCATCCTGTCGAAACAGGGTGAAGGCACGGTGCTGCGCATCGCCGTATCCGGCGGCGGCTGCTCGGGCTTCCAGTACGAGTACAATCTCGTCAAGGAAACGCCCAAGGCCGACGACCTGGTGCTCAGCAAGGACAGCGCCACGGTGCTGATTGATTCGCTGTCGCTCGAGTTCATGGGCGGCGCCGAGATCGACTATGTCGACGACCTGATCGGCCAGAGCTTCCAGATCCGCAACCCCAACGCGGTGGCCGGCTGCGGCTGCGGCACCAGCTTCGCGGTGGCCTGACGGTTAGGCCTTTCGGCGGCTTGCGTTCCGGGCCGGCGAACCGTTAGCGTCCTCTCTATTCGGGAGGATATCCATGAGTTTGCAGAAGAATATCGACGCGGCCATCGACGCCGCGCTGGTCAATCGGATTGTCGGTTGCGTGGTGCTGGTCAACCACAACGGCAAGGAAATTTACGCGCGCACAGCCGGGCTTGCCGACCGCGAGGCCGACCGGGCGATGGAGCGCGATGCCATCTTCCGGCTCGCCTCGATCACCAAGCCGATCGTCGCCACCGCCGCGCTGAAGATGCTGGAAGCGGGTCTGCTCCAGCTTGACGACCCGGTGACGAAGTTCCTGCCCTACTTCACCCCGCCGAGCCCCGATGGCGTGGTGCGCCCGATCACCATCCGGCAGTTACTGTCGCACAGCTCGGGCCTTGCCTACGAGACGACGCCGAAGGACGTGTCGCCCGGCATGTCGGGCCCGTACATCTCGCTCGAGGAGAACCTGCGCCGGCTGGCCAAGGCGCCGCTCAACTTCGCCCCCGGTACTGGCTGGGTCTACGGCACCAGCATCGACGTGGTCGGCGGCGTGATCGCCGCGATCAACGGCTCGACGGTGGAAGCGGCGGTGAACAAGTACGCCGCCGGGCCGCTCGGCATGGGCGACTGGCGCTTCACGCCGACCGACGCCACACGCGTCGCCGCGAACTACTTCAACGGCGAACTGCCAAAGCCATCGATCGTGCCGCCCGTTCGCATCACAATGGAAAACAAGCAGACCACCGGCTGGGAAGTGGACCGGATCTTCCGCGCCGACGCTCCCCAGTCGGGCGGCGGCGGCTCGTGCGGCACGGCCGACGACGTGATGAAGATGCTGGAAGTGTACAATGGCGGCAGCTTGCTGAAGCCGGAAACGGTCGAGGAGGCCTTCACCAACCAGATCGGCACCCTGCCGCGCCGGGAAACCGATGCCGGCAAGCGCTTTACCGTGCTTGGCGCCATGATCGACGACCCCGCGGCCGCGAAGAGCCCCTGCCCGGTCGGCACGCTCGACTGGGGCGGCGCCTGGGGTCACAACTGGATCATCGATCGCACCAACAGGCTGTCGATCGCCGTTCTGACCAATACGGCACCCGAGGGCTGCAACGGCCCGTTCCGCGAAGAGGTCCGCGACGCGGTTTACGCTTCGCTCTGACCCAACTAGACTCCCGTGCAAACGGGAGTCGCTTCATGCGCATCGCCACCTGGAACATCAACGGCGTCAAGGCGCGGCACGGACTTCTTCTCAAATGGCTTGAAGAAGCCGCGCCTGACATCGTCTGCCTGCAGGAGATCAAGTCGGTCGACGAGGCCTTCCCCCGGATGGAAGTCGAGGCGCTCGGCTACAATGTCGAGACCTTCGGCCAGAAGAGCTGGAACGGGGTGGCGCTGCTGTCGAAGCACCGCTTCGACGAGGTGCACCGCGGCCTTCCCGGCGACGATGGCGACGAGCAGGCGCGACTGATCGAGGGCGTTGTCTCGGTCGAGGGCGGCGTGGTGCGGGTGTGCTGCATCTACCTGCCCAACGGCAATCCGGTCGGCACCGACAAGTTCACCTACAAGTTGGGCTGGATGGACCGGCTGCATGTCTTCGTCGAGGAGCGGCTGAAGCTGGAGGAGCCATTCATCCTCCTGGGCGACTTCAACATCATCCCCTCGAACCTCGACGCGACATTCCCCGAGAAGTGGGTGGGTGATGCGGCGTTCCGGCCGGAGAGCGCGACGCGGTGGCGCGCCCTGCTGAACCTCGGGCTGACCGATGCGCAGCGCGCCATCTCCGACGAGCCGGCCCTGACCTTCTTTGATTTCCGCACCTTCGGCTGGGAGCGCAAGGACGGCATCCGCATCGACCACCTCCTGCTCTCCCCGCAGGCCGCCGACCGGCTGGAGGACGTCATCGTCCACACAGAAACCCGCGGCTGGGAAAAGCCATCCGACCACGTACCGGTCGAGGGCGTGTTCGCATTCTGACGGGGACTTGCAGCTTACCGCACCTGTGCCGCCGGCGCGCCGAGCACCAGCCTCGGTCGGGCTTCGGCTACCTGCACCCCGTCGTTGCGGTCGAGGAACTTCGTCACCGAGGCGCGCGCGACCTCGATGCCGGACTCGACCTGGGAGGCGAGGCCGCGCAGGTCGGCGGGCAGCAGCAGGATGGTGAGCAGCATCAGGATGACGGGGATACGCATGACGAACTCCGGTACGGGTTGTCCCCGTAATGGAGCAGTCAGCTTGAACCCGGCCTGAACGGAGCGCTCAGAGACCGCCGAAACGGGTCCCGAGCGAATCGGCCATCTGCACCGCTATCTGCCGCTGGTCGGCGGAAGCGAGCGAGGTGGCGTCGTTGAGCAGGTCGTTGATCCAGCTCTCGTCACCGGTGCCGACGGCGCGGCGCGAGGCGACGGTGAGCCACATCAGGCCTTCCACCTGATCGGCCGAGATGCCCTCGCCATTGAACAGCATGGCACCGAGCTTGGCCTGCGCCCCGGCGTGGCCCTTGCGCGCCGCAAGGTTCAGCCAGCGGGCGCTCTGCAGCGGGCTGTCGCCCAGTTCGGTCTCGTCGAGATACATCTCGCCGACCTTGAACTGCGCGTCCGCGTCGCCGAAGTAGGACGCCGCGTGCATGATGAGCTTGTTCGAGTACGACTCGTTCTTCGGGATGCCGGCTTCCGGCAGGCCGGTGCGGTAGTATTCGCCCACCTTCAGGAAGCTCTGCGCCACGATATCGGCTTCGACGCCGCGCGGGGCGGTATCGGCATGTTCGTCGGCAATCTGGCTGAAATAACCGAAGGCCTTCACCGGATCCTTGGCGACGCCTTCGCCGCTCTCGTACATCAGGCCCAACTGGTAGAGCGCCATCGGCTGGCCGGCGAGGGCCGCGTCTTCGAGGGCGCTGACGAGGTCGCGCGAAGAGATGCCGCCACCGGCACCATCGAGCGAGTTGGCCATGGCGAGCGCCGCGTCGGCCGCCGTCTCTGGCGCCGCCGATGGCAGCACTCCGGCGGTCTGCGCCAACGCCGGCAGGCTGAAGCCGGCAAGGCCGAACGTTACCATGGACAGATACACGAGCCCCCTGGCTCCAGTCGCACGCATACTGATCCTCTTCGCCGGCCGCAGCGGCGCGATGTTGTGGGAAGCGGCATTGATCCTGAAACCGAGAACATGGCGAGGCGAGCGGCGCGAGACCCGCTCTCCTGCCTCAGTCATCTGCCGGCCGGTGGGGCGCGACGCATCGACGTAGTTGCTAACCATGACCTCGTCCTGTTCGCCCAACCGAACACCCACGCACTCCATCATGGGGGCACGATTTCGGGCTCAAGTCCGATCAGACACAAGGCGACAAGCTTGCGAAGATATCGCTGCGGCGCTGATGAATTGCGCCGTTCTCTGCTGATCGCCCCGTTTGTCCTCTGCTCCTTTTAGGGTCAGAATGTGGCGAGGTTCCTCAGCAAAAGGTTGCCGGCATAGGGGGGTAACCGGGATTCAAAGTTGCTGT
>CAMDAL010000288.1 GCA_945888565.1 Devosia equisanguinis
TCGAGATGGTCAGACGCAGCGGGGGCAGGTCATCGCCCGGGTCACGCCAGTTGCCGAACTCAAGATCGTCGTCCTGATCCTCGTCGTAGTAGGCGAGGATGTACTCACGGCCATCCGGCGTGATGCGCGAGCGCTTCAGCACTTCGCCCCAGCGGTTTCGGATGGTGACGATCTGCACGCCGTTCGGACGGGTGATGGTCTCCTTGATCCGCCCGTTCGACAGGCGCTGGTACTCGACCTCGTCCTCGTCATTATCGGTGAGGCGATCGAAATCGTTGCTCTGAATAACGATGTTGATGCCAATGTTGAAGATGAAGCCGTTGTTGGCGTAGTCCGGCCGCGGACGGCTCGGACGATCTTGATCATCGTTGCCGCCATCGTTGTTGTTAATGGTGGTTTCGTTGTTGATGATGGTCGTGTTGTTGTTGATGATCGTGACGTTCTGCGGCACCTCGACCGGTGCGAAGGCGTCGGCGGTCACGGTTTCACCCTGCGTTTCGACCAGCGACTGCACCTCGACCGGGGCAATGTCCGACTGAGCGGCAGCGTCATCTTCCGGCGGCGGAGCGGCAGGCTCTGCCGGGGCAGCGGGCTGCTCCTCTGGCTGTGCCTGGCCATCGGCTACCTCGGCCTGCACATCCTTGGCGCTGTCGAGGATCGGAGCGGCTTCTTCCGGAGCCACCGACTCGGGCAGCACTTCGACGGCGTCCGGCGACACGGCTTCGTCAGCGCCGGGCATATCGGCGATTGACGGAGATGCCGGTTCGGCCGGAGCCTGCACGGCCGGGATCGGAGCCAGCTCTATGCCGTACTGCGCAAGGCAGGCGGCGACGTCGGTCTGGCCGAGGGCGGCGCAGATTTCCGCGAACTGGTTGTTGGCGGCGTCGATGGTCGACTGGCCGGCAGTGTCACCAGCGTCGAGCTGGGTGATGCCGACATTGTAGAGCTCGAGCGCACTCTGCAGCTGGGCCTCGGCCGCAGCGGCGGAGTCATCTGCAGGAGTCTCATCGGCCGGGGTGTCCGGGCCGACTTCGGCTGCGGGCTCGGGCGTTTCGGCAGGCTGTTCGGCCGGGGTTTCAGCCGGGGCAGCGGGCTGTTCGGCCGGAGGGGCCTCGGGCACCGGCGGCAGTTCCTGGCCGATACACGACTGGATGTCCGGGTAGCCGTTGGCTGTGCAGAGGCCGAGGATTTCGGCAGCGGCGGCGTCGGCCGCGGCCTTGCCACCAGCATAGTCGCCGCCGGCGGCCTGGTTCAGGGCAGCCTGGTAGCGATCGAGAGCGGCCTGCAGGTCGGCGACGAACTGGGCCTGCTGGTCTTCTGCACTTGCCGCAGCGTCTTCGGCGGCTTGAGCGTCAGCTGCTGCCTGTGCATCAGCGGCTGCCTGTGCATCGGCGGCTGCCTGCGCGTCAGCGGCGGCCTGAGCATCAGCTGCGGCCTGAGCATCGGCGGCTGCCTGAGCATCTGCCGCGGCCTGAGCGTCTGCGGCTGCCTGAGCGTCAGCGGCTGCCTGAGCATCAGCGGCGGCCTGAGCTTCTTCGGCTGCCTGTGCATCGGCGGCTGCCTGAGCTTCTTCTGCCGCTTGCGCATCGGCGGCTGCCTGGGCTTCCGCCGCTGCCTGGGCTTCCGCCGCTGCCTGAGCTTCGGCTTCCGCGTCAGCGGCGGACTGTCCATCGGCCTGGACGGCTGCGGCACACTCGTCGGGGCTCGTGTAGCCAGCCGCGATACAGGCTTCGAGGAACGCCTGCTGAGCGGCGTCGATGGCGCCCTGGTCGCCGGAGGCCTGGGCCTGCTGCAGTGCCTGATACTCGGCCTGCTGGGCCATGGCGGCGCCGGGCATGAATGTGAACACGGCAAGACTGGTGCCGGTGAGGAGCCATTGTCTGATGCGCATGGCTTGTTCCTTTTTCTGGAGTCAGTTGGTCGAGAAGTGACGCTCTGCATCTGAACCGAACCTGAACGGCCGGCTTGCGTGCCCGTGCTGGCGGACCTTCCCTCTAGGCGCCACAATGCCTGAGCAGCCGGTCGGTTCCGCCGAGGGCGAAGGGAGGCATGAATCGTGGCACGAGTGCGGCCTGTGGACGGAAAGGGCCTCGCCCGGCTCGATTGATTTGCGCGGAGCGTGATAGCGTCCTTAGTGATGCGCCAGGTTCAGCACATCATCGAAGTTGCCACTCGTGGGCCGGGACTCATCGAGATCACGTCAGAGCTCGAGAGATTTGTCGGGCAGGCCGGGTTCGAGATGGGACTGGTGACGGCGTTTGTGCGCCACACCTCGTGCTCGTTGCTGATCCAGGAGAATGCCGACCCGGACGTGCAGCGCGACCTCATGACGTTCTTCCGCAAGCTGGTGCCGGAAGGCATGGACTGGGTGGTGCATGACGCCGAGGGGCCCGACGACATGCCGGCACACATAAAGTCGGCATTGACGCAGGTTTCGGTGGGTATACCGGTGAGCGGGGGCCGGCCCGTGCTCGGTACGTGGCAGGGTCTCTATCTCTTCGAGCACCGCGCGCGGCCGCACCGGCGGCAGGTGGTGCTGCATCTGATCGGCGAATAGGGGCCATCTCACTTGTACTTCTCGAATATCTGGGGGCTGATGCCCTTCGTCGCCGGGCTGCTGGTCACCGGCGTCCTCTCCGGCATTGCGGCTGGGTTGCTGGGGATCGGCGGGGGCGCGATCATCGTGCCGGCGCTGGCGATCGCGCTGGGCTGGCTCGGCTTCGACGGCGACGTCGTGCAGCATGTGGCGGTGGGGACCTCGCTCGCCATCATCATCCCGACGGGGATCATGAGTGCGCGCTCCCATCACAAGCGCGGGGCGGTGGATGTCGATATCCTGAAGCTCTGGGCGCCGATGGTGGTGCTGACGACGTTCGTCGGCGGCCTGCTGGCAGGGTTCTTCTCCGGCGACGTGCTGCGAATCGTCTTCGGGGTTATGGCGCTGCTGATTGCCGCCAATATCCTGCTGCCGTTCCAGGAGCGGCTCATGGGGCACCTGCGAAACTCCCCCACCACCCACCGGATCTCGGCGGCGATTGTCGGGTTCATCTCGGCGCTGATGGGAGTGGGCGGCGGGGCGCTCAGCGTGCCCACCATTCACGCCTTCGGGGCGACCATGCACAAGGCCGTCGGTACGGGCGCGGCTATCGGCGTGTTCATCGCGCTGGCGGGCACGCTGGGTTTCATCATCTCGGGATGGAGTGTCGAGGGACGACCGCCGCTCAGCCTTGGCTATATCAACATCGTGGCGCTGGTACTGGTCGGCGTGATGGCGGCGCTATTCGCCCCGTTGGGCGCGGCGCTGGCGCATCGGCTGCAGCAGCGGACGCTCAAGCTCGCCTTTGCGGCATTCCTCTGCGTCATGGGGCTGAATATGATCTGGAAGGCGATCACGGGCTGAGGCGCGGCGACCAGCCGATGGCTGGAGCGTATGCGTGCGTGACTGCCCCCTCCACCAGCTTCGCTGGTCCCCCTCCCCCGCTACGCAGGGGAGGACACCGGCGACCTCGGCGCCACGACCTCGATTTCGCGATTGCCCCAGGTGAGAAGGGCGACGCCTGAGCCGCCCGACTCCTGATCAGCGAAGTCCTCAGAACTCGACGGCCCAGGTGACCTGGACATTGACCGAGAAGCTCAGTTCCCCGGTGGCGACGGGGACCGGGGCGGAAGACGCTGCCATGTCCATGGACTTCATCATGTAGGGCTGGGGCTGGTCGTAGCCCTGGCTCTCGGAGACCGACTTCAGCAGACCGAGGGTCTCCCCGGCGGCTTCGGCGTAGAGGCCCGCCTTCTCCCTGGCGTCGGCGAAGGCGGCCTTGCGGGCCTCGTCGAGGAGTCTGGACGGGTCGGCGACGGCGAAAGTGATGCCGTTGATGGTGTTGGCGCCGACGGTCACCTGCTTGTCGAGCACGGCGCCAAGGGTCTCAAGGTCGCGGATGCGGACGTTGACGGTGTTGTAGACCTGGTAGCCGTTGATCTTGGGCGGCAGGGTGTAGCCATTCTCGTCGCGGGCATCGGTGTAGACGTAGTTGGGCGACACCGAAAAGCCCGAGGTCTGCACGTCGCGCGCCTCGATACCGGCCTCCTCGAGGGTGGCCAGCAGCTCGTTCATGGCAGCGGTATTGGCGTCGAGCGCCTCGCGAGCGGTGGCGCCCTGCGTGGTGACGCCCGAGCTGATGAAGGCGGTGTCCGGAGCGGCGGACACTTCGCCCGTGCCGGTGACCGAAATCAGCGCAGGTTCATTGGCGGCGAAGGCCGGCAGGGACAGGCTGGTCGCGAGGAGCAGCGGGATGAGGGCGATGATGGGACGCATGCGTCTCTCCTAAATGGGCAGGCGGCGAAGCGAATCGTCCGCACTCTGCCTTGCTATGGTCGCGCCGATGAACGGAACTTGAATGGCGCTTTGAAGATGAGACGCTGCTGGTGCGGCGAAGCTTGGGTGGGGTCGCAAGATTTCTCAGCTGGCGCTGACCAGGGCAGCGGCGCGGCCGACGACATCTTCGAACATCGGGGTGGTGAGGACGCCGGTGTTCGTGTTGTAGCGGGAGCAGTGGTAGCTGTCGAAAAGCGTGGCGCCGGAGGTGAGGGCGTGCTCGGCGCCGTGGGTGAAGGGAAAGCGGCTGCGCTTTTCGCCGAGCGTGGTCAGCAGCGAATCGTGGGCGATTCGCCCGAGCGCCAGGTAGGCGCGGGGCTGCGCCGCATCGATGGCGGCGTTGAGGAACTGGCGGCAGGTGCGGATTTCGTCGCCGGTCGGCTTGTTCTGCGGCGGGACGCAGCGGACGGCGTTGACGATCAGGGTGCGCTGCAACTCGAGGCCATCATCGGGGCGCTGGGCGTAGCGGCCGGTGGCGAGGCCGAACTTTTCGAGCGTGGCGTAGAGCAGGTCGCCGGCATAATCGCCGGTGAAGGGGCGGCCAGTGCGATTGGCGCCCTTGAGTCCGGGGGCGAGCCCGACGATGACGAGGCCCGGAGCCAGATCACCCCAGAGGGGGACCGGGGCGTTGAAGAACTCGGGATAGCTGCGCTGGTTGTCGTGCCGGAAGGCGACGAGGCGCGGACAGAGCGGGCAATCGTGCGGCGGGTCGGCCGGTACGGGCGCGGCAGGCGAAGAGCGGTCGGGCAAGGGGGCCGTCGGGGCTGGGACTCAATCAGCCCTTATGGTCCACGGTGGCCGGGGCGCGGTCAACGGCCGCCGGGGCAGGGCGCTCCGCGACAGGCGCATTGCGCTCGGCTGTGCGATCCGGATGACGGTCGACGCTGCGGTCGACCGGCGCGGTA
>CAMDAL010000289.1 GCA_945888565.1 Devosia equisanguinis
ATCTGATCTCCTGTTCGGCAGCCATCTTGGCCGCCTTCAGGCAGAAACTCCACTTAACCCGCTGTCCAGATTTACCGAGCCACCTCTAAGAGAGCTTGAGGGCGCTGGCGAAGCGCTGCGGCATCAACCAGAAGACGGTCGCCAAGTGGAACAATCGCACCTCGTTCGCTGATCTGCCGACCGGCCCGAGGGAGCCAACATCGACGGTTCTGTCGATCGAGGAAGAGGCCATCATCGTCGCCTTCCGCCGGCATACGCTGCTGCCGCTAGACGACTGCCTCTACGCCTTACAGGCGACGATCCCACACCTGACGCGCTCATCCCTGCATCGCTGCCTGCAACGTCGCGGCATCAGCAGGCTGCCGGAGGTGGAGGGCGACAAGGAGCCGAAGAGGCGTTTCAAGTCCTACCCGATCGGCTTTTTCCATATCGATATCGCCGAGGTGCAGACCGCCGAGGGCAAGCTCTACCTCTATGTCGCCATTGATCGCACAAGCAAATTCGCCTTCGTCCAGGTCGTCAAGAAGACCGGCCGGACCTCGGCCTCGGCCTTTCTGGTCGCCCTAATCGAGGCGGTGCCGTACCGGATCCCCACCGTTCTCACCGACAACGGCATCCAGTTCACCTTCCCGCCCCGTTATGCCGACGGCCCGACGGCCCGCTACATCACCCACATGTGTCAATCGGCGTTCACCACGCCGATCCACACCCACATGTTCGACATGCGCTGCCGCGAGAACGGCATCGAGCACCGCTTGACCAAGGAAGCATCCCTGGACCAACGGGCAGGTCGAACGCATGAACCGCACGATCAAGGACGCGACGGTGAAACGCTTTCACTACGACGATCACCACCAATTCGAGACGCATCTCGCCGACTTCGTCGCCGCCTACAACTTCGGCCGGCGCCTGAAGACCCTCAGAGGCCTCACACCCTACGAGTTCATCTGCAAATACTGGACATCAGAGCCCGAACGATTCACCATCGATCCAATCCATCAAATGCCGGGACTGAACACCTAGATCTCGATCCGCGCCCACCGAACATCGAGCGCCCTGGGCTCGCCGGCATAGTAGAGCACCAGTACGTCGCCGTTCGACAGCACTTCGGCGAAGGGAAGGCCAAAACTCCACAAATCCATGCTGGCGAGCATATCACCCGTATCGGCGCTTGCCGCTTCGCCTTGCCCGTGCGTGTAGATCACAACCTCGCTCGCCGGATCGAATGGTGCATCCAGCCCAGGTGCATAGCGGGCGCGGATCGACTTGCTGCCGAAGCGATCGACCCAGGCGAGAACGATGCTGCCATCCGGGCGGATGGCCGGACGTGCTGCCTGATCGGAAACGCCAATCGCCTCGGGAGCGGTCCAACTGTGACCGCCGTCGCTGCTGAGGCGCTTGTGGATATCGAGATAGGTGCTGGTCTGGCTGTCATATGTCCACGCGAACGACCCGATGCGGCCATCCGGGCCGACCGCGGCGCGCAGATCCCAATTGAAGATGCGCCCCGAGGAGTCTTCCGCCACGGTCACCGGAGGCGACCAGGTCTGTCCCATATCCGAGGAGTGGAAGTAGACGGCGCGCTGCTGCCATTTTGAGCGGTCGAGATAGGGCTTGTTGGTCTCGATGCTGAGCGCCAGCCGCCCATCGGCAAGCTTGAGGATCGGGCAGGTAAGGCTCGCTGGACCGATGTCGGTCGGCATCGGAACGTGCCGCCACTCCGTCCAGGTCTGGCCGTCATCGTGCGAGTCCGCGAGGAGGATCTCCATCGGCAGACAGCCTTCGGTCTCGGCGTTAAAGAGCGGCTGGCCAGGATAGGTGGTGCGGTCGATCCACATCGAAGCGGCGATTAAATGGCCGGGCGCGAGCTCGGTGAGATAACAGATCTTGAGCGAGCCACCCTTGCCGCCAACATCGGGAGCCACGAGTGGAAAATCCGGTCCGCTCCATGTCGCACCATCGTCGACCGAGCTATAGAACTCAATTCTGTCGGCCGCCGAGTCCTTGTCCGGGCCGGAGCGGAGCGTCGCGATGAGCGACCCGTCGGCCAGCGCGAGCGCCATCGGAAACGTGAGATTGGCTCGATTGGTGCCAAGCTCGGCGCGGCTCAATACGCCCGACGCGGTAATCCGCATGTTCGTCTCTTATCCCAGTTTGACCGGCTGACCGGAGTTCGACGACTCCCAGGCCGCCATCACGAGCGCCACCGCCGCACGACCATCCTCGCCCGATACCGTGTCGGGGCGACCATCGAGCACATCGTCGACGAATGCCTGCGTCTGGCGGAAGAACGCCTCCAGCCGGACCGGTTCGAGCGGCCGGTTGATGTAATCGATCGGTGGCTGTTCCCAGTAGGTTTCCCACTGGCCATTCCGGCCCAGTTGCACCTTGCCATAGGCGTCGACGTCGATCGTGCCGGTCTCGCCAACCACCACATAGCGGTGCTGCGAGTTCGGCAGGCTCGGCGTCGGCATCTGGTATGTCATCCAGTGCTGCGCCATGATGCCACCCGAAAAGCGGATCTGGCTCATCGCGTTGAGACCCGGATAGGGCACGTCGCCGAACGTCGTGACCGTAGCAAAAATGCTCTCGGCTTCCGCTCCAAGGACGAAGCGCATCAAGTCGAAGAAATGTACGCCGGTATCGAGGAAGGCGCCGCCCTGCTCGGTCTCGCCGGCCCACGGGCTTTGATCCACGACGTAGTCCGTAAACAACGACCGGCCGTCGAACATACGAACGGCCCCGATCGCGCCATCGGCAACCAGCTTTCCCGTCCGCGAGACCGCACCGCGAAAGCGCTGCGTCTGGATGACCTCGAACCGCACGCCGGCGTGCTTGCAGGCTTCGATCATTTTTGTGCAGTCGGCGACACTCGTTGCCATCGGCTTTTCGACCAGCACATGCTTGCCTGCCGACGCTGCCGCCAGCACCTGCGCGCAATGGTCGGCGTGGGGCGTTGCGATCAGGACCGCGTCGACATCGCTGCGCGCCAGCATAGCCTCGTAGCTCGTCTCGACGGCAACGCCGTAGTCGGCGGCAAGTGCCGGCGCTCTGCGGCCTCCGGCAATGGCAATCAGCCGGGCGCGATGCACATGCTTGGTGATGCATTCCGCATGGGTCCGACCCATGTAGCCCGAGCCCAGAATGGCAAGACGCAGTTCGGCCATCGACTTCCCCTCATCTCGGCTTGCGTCCGGGCCATCCCATCAGCAGCCGCACATCCATTTCGGCTTCGCGCGCTTTTTCCTCGTCTTTGAAGATGCGCATGACGCATTGCGGTTTGTCCCGGTCGATCACATCGTAGACCAGATGGTAGCCGGTTTTGTCCATGATCGGCCCGATCCATCCGGCGCAATGGTCGCAATAGCGATCCCAGCGCTCGGCATCATTGTCCTCGGCCTTGGTGAGGCTGGGACAAAGGTGCATCGTCAGCTCGAACTTGTCGTCGTCGTAGCCGAGGTCGAGCTCGCAATTCTCCTCGTCGCGGATCACGCTCCAGTACTGGTACATACCCTCAAAGCCCTTCGTGCGAATGAGCTCGAGAATGTGGTTCTCCTGGTTCTTGCTGATCTCGAGGAAGTAGTCGTTTAGGTCTCCCTCGCCCTTCCCTTCGAGGAATTTGAACACCTCGTTGTAGAAGCGGGTGAAGTGGTCCGACGGGATCATCCTCGCCTCCTGATGATCTGTCTGCACGAGCCCGGTCCGTCGATGATGGTGTCGATGGCGAACGGTGTGCCTTCGGCGAGTGCGTGGTTGACCACTGTGGTCTGGTCGCAGAACTGCGCGGAGACGGCACCGTGGATTTGCTGGACGTGGTGCCAGGCCGTGCAGTGGCGGACCGTCAGCACGATTTCATCGGCACCGATCTCGATATTGAAGTCGGCCCCCTCGCGGGTAAAGAAATGCTGCCAGTGCTTGACCACTTCCTGGCTGTCGCCGGCCATCAGCTTGCCACGCATGTCCTGGTACACGTCGGTCCCAACACGCCGGAAGATTTCGTGCAGCGCCGCGATGCCATAGCGCTCGACGAGGAATTCGATTGTTGTGTTCACCGCCCCGTGGAAATCCATGTGGACGTTGCCGTCCTCATTGTAGCGGAGGGGTGCGTCCGGGGTGGTGTTCATGCTGCGCGCCTGAAGAGGCGCTGCCCTTCCACATAGGTTTCGACGACCTCCAGCGATCGTGCATCGAGGACGGCGAAGTCGGCAAGCTTACCTGGGGAGATGCTGCCCAGATCGGCCTCACGGCCAATCACCCGGGCGGGCACCAGACTCGATGCGTGTGCCGCCTGCACCAGATCGGCACCGACGATGCGGACATAGTTACGCATGGCTTCATCGGGCGTCAGAGACGACCCGCACAGCCCGCCGTCACGATCGACGACTGCCTTGCCGGGCGCGCTGCGCACCCAATAGCCGGGGAAGAACTCGAACTCGGTTGCCGGGGCGCCCGCATATTTGTTGGCGTCCGTCTCGAGGAAGACACGGTCCCTCGGCAATTGCGCGAGGATCTTCATCATCTTGGGGTCGACGTGGATGCCATCGCAGATAAGCCCCAGCGCAATACTGCGCTCGGCGAGCAAGGCGTCGGTCAGCGAGAGGATGTGGAGCCCCATATTCGCCGGCGGCTCGGTGGGCATGACGTTGTACATGTGGGTGACCGCATCTATGCCCCAACTGGCATAGCGAGATACCTCCTTAGGGGCGGCGCGGCTATGGCCGAGATGAATGCTGACCCCTGCTCGCTTCAGTGCGCCGATGAAGGCCTCGGCGCCCGGCAATTCCGGTGCAACCGTCACCGCCTTGAGCCGCCCTTCGGCCGCACGGATCATCCGTTCAGCCAACTCGACGCTGGGAAGAACGATGTTCTTGGGATTGTGCGCGCCAGGCGATGCAAAGCACGGACCTTCGCTGTGAATGCCGAGTGGACGCGCCCCCTTGGCCTTGCCGATGTCGTTCGACAGGCGGGTGAGAACACCCTCCATCGTCTCGGGTGCAACGCAGGGGATGGACGGCAGGAAACCCGTTACGCCGCGCGCCAGCAGCAGCCCGGCGCTGTGCGCGACAGCGCCGGGCGTGGTGTCGCAATACAGATTGACGTCGAAGCCGTGCTGCAGCAGATCGATGATGCCGGGATAGAGCAACCGGCCGGTGGCATCGATGGCTTCCCAATTCTCGCTCGTGCTAGAATTGCGCTCGACGATGGCAGAGAACCGCCCCCCTTCGATGAGAAGATCTTTCTCCACCACCCCGTCGGGGGTCA
>CAMDAL010000290.1 GCA_945888565.1 Devosia equisanguinis
TCGGGGGAGGATAGGGCGTTGATAGCGGATCATCCCCGCGTGTGCGGGGGACACGTGAAGGTCTTGAGCCAGAAGCAGGCCGAGCTCGGATCATCCCCGCGTGTGCGGGGGACACTCGGTGGGTGTGTGGGTCATGTGGTTACGATCCGGATCATCCCCGCGTGTGCGGGGGACACGCGATGATCCAAGGCGCTCGGTACGCTTTCGGCGGATCATCCCCGCGTGTGCGGGGGACACTCGATCCAATCTGGCATTTAGAACCACCGCCGCGGATCATCCCCGCGTGTGCGGGGGACACTCTTGAGAGATGCGTCTGAACCTAAAGCACTTTTTTAGGCGTCGGCAAGCCACCACCAAACCGGGTAGTCTCCCGTCGCCTGACGAAGGTGGGGGAATTCAGATTTACGATGTCAATAGCCGCAGCTATACAGGCTTAGGTTTCGGGGGAAAAAGCCACTAGTTTCAACCCCTCGAAATCTACCGGCATGCGACGGCTATGCCCGAAGGTCTCGAAATCGAAGCCAGCATCCGTGTTGGCGCTCCAGGCGATCACCGCGTCACCATCCTCGATCAGTTCCGCCACCTGCTGCACGATCATCTCGCGCACGCGGGCGGAATAAGTGCCCACGTAAACCCCGGCCCGCACCTCCAGCAACCAAACTGCAAGGCGGCCCCTAAGGCGCGGTGGCGCGTTGCTGGTGACGACCATCATCATCCGCGCTGACCCGCGTCGCCGCTGGGTGGCGGATCGGCGAAGGCGGGCCCGACGACGTCCTCGGAAATCATCCCAGGCCGCTCGAGGCCGCCGGCCACCAGAATGTCCTCTATGCCGGGGATCAGACGCGAGAGGATGTTGCTCCTCCTGAAGGCATCTCTGCAGGCGTGGCGCACCGCCATATCTACCGGCTTGTCGAGCTTGCCTTTCGCGTGCTGGCCGGCAACGCGGAAGGCTTCGGGTACCACGGTCTCGAACTTGTAAAGATCGGCGATGTCATAGACGAACGAGAGCGGCTTGCCCGCATGGAGGAAGCCGATGGCGGGCGCGTAACCGGCGGCCAGCACCGCCGCTTCGGTAATGCCATAGAGGCAGGAGGTGGCGGCTGACAGGCAGCGGTTCGGCACATCAGATGTGTCGAACTCGGAGGGGTCGTAGTTGCGGCGCTTCCACGTGACGCCGAACTGGCTAGCCAGGCCCTGGTAGATGGTGCGCACGCGCGCGCCCTCGATGCCGCGCAACTGATCCACCGAGCGGCGCTCCGGCGCGGCTTCTCCGAACCGTACCTGGAACATGCGGCGGACGATGTTGAGCCGCGCATCGGGGTCGAGCGCCAACCGGCACTGCCACAACAGCTTGTCGGCCCGAGCGCCGCCGGGCTGCCCGGTGGAATAGAGCCGCACGCCCGCCTCGCCGACCCAGATCAGCAGCGTGCCAGCGCGGGCGGCGAGCGCCACCGCGGCGTGGCTGGTCCGTGTGCCCGGTTCGAGCATGATGGCAGCGAGCCCACCCACAGGGATGACCATGCGGACGCCATTAGCATCGACGAGCACGAAGGCGCCATCGATGACATCGAGCTGGCCGCGGTCGACAAATACGATAGAGGCGCGTTCCTTCAGCGGAATTGGGCGAGGCGGCCGTGCACCCGGCAAGCCCTCGCGCGGCGTAGCGTCCGCCATCAGCCGAGCCGCCTGAGGAGCAAAAGCCCGTGGCCGAAGGCCTTGGCGCGGCCGAAACCGATGGCAACTTTGCGCGCGAAAGCTGCCGGATCGGTGACGGTGAGCGTGCCAGCAAGCTGCGCCACGCCGATTTCGGTAGGTCGCTGTCCGCGCCCGCGCCGCCGGCCAAGCGGCTCCATGCCGTAGTCGACAAGCTGGGTGGCATCTGCGGCGAAGCCGTGTCGCTCACCCTGTGTGCGCCACCACTGCGCAAGCGCCTCAGTACCTACGGTATGGCGCAGCATCCCGCGGTCTTGGCCAGCTTTGACCTGTTCCGCCCGCTTGATGGCATCCATCACCACATCGACGCGATGGCGCCCGGCGCGGCCCTTTTCCGGCTCATGCATCCGGTCCACAGTGGCGTGGACGCTCAGCGCGAAGCTGAGCTGGTCACCCACCGAAAGCGCCAGCGCCCATGGCTTGGTGTCGATATCGAAGAAGGCGACAACCTCGCGCGGAGCAGGTCCCAGCATGTACCAGGCCGGGCGTCCGTCACGATCCGGCGCACGCGCCCAGAGGAAGGCGGCCCTGTCGCCGCCCTCGCCATCAGGCTTGCCCGCCGCCTGCATGGCCTCCGGCATCAACGTCCAGAGAAGGCGATGCGAGGTGTCGCGGCTCGGCTGGCCGCCCGAGAGCAGCGCGTCGAGCAGCGGCCGCAGATCGGCCGAGCCGGTGCGCAGGGTGGCACGTGTAAAGTGCAGTGTGCCCGGGCTCGTGGACTGGGTGTTACTCACGGCAGGGCCTCCTTGTCACCATCGGCGACAATCCGGTACTCGCGCCGCTCGACAAAGCTCCAGCGGATCGAGCGGTCGCGCGGATCGTCGCGCCGCATATGCAGAACCGCCTGATTGCTGGCGCGGGCATCTGCACGTTCTTCGAGGCTGTAGAGCCGCGGCCGCTGCGTCCGGATAGAGGGTGTCTGGCTCGTGGCAAGGTAACTGGCGAAGGCCTCGCGCACGTCGTCGTGGGCGATGAGCCGCGCATCGAGCGGGTGGGAGAGCGCGCAGGCGCGCCGCCCCAGCGACAGTACGAAGCGCGGAGCGGCGAAGGCCGCCCTGAGGTCCGAAAGCGCAAACCCCAGAGTACCGGTGCGCAGCCGCCAGGCGCCGAGCCACATGCCATCGGTGCGATAGTCGCGCCGGGTGATCGCGGTCTCCACCTGGTCTTTGCGCCTCAAAGCATCGGCGCGCGTCGCCGCGCCCTTCGCCGCCTGGTTGAGCGACTGGAAGGTATGGAAATCCGTCATTAACGTGCCGGGGCGGATCTGCGCCGCGGCGGTGACGAGCGCTGCCCCCAGCGCATCCTGTCCAGCCTGATCGTCGCGACGGATGCCGAGCGCGGCGGCAGCGAGCCCGACGAGCGCCGAGCGGGCTGGCATGTCGCCGGTCTTGCGCGTGGTGTTGCCCGGCGCATCGGCAAAGCTCGCGAGCGGCGCCTGCAACACCACCACTAGCCACTCGCTCATGCGAGCCCCTCCGCGGCGAAGGCGGCGAGGTCGGCGAGCGTCGCCGTGCCGAGCTTGCCGACATGCAGCACCTGTTCGGCCGCGGGCGTGAGCCCATAGGCGGCAGCGAAATCGGCGCGTTCCTTGTCGAGCCGTGTAACAGCCTCGGCGAAAAGGTTGCCGCCCTTAACGGGGTTGGTGAAGGCGCCCGCGAGGTTGAGCGGCTGCGCGTCGCCCTTTTCGGCCAGCACATAGCGGGCGCGGGCATGGTTGGCGTAGGAATTGAGCTTACCGCCCGGCACGGCCAGCGCCGCCGCACGCACCAGCGCCGCGATGCCGCGCGCCGCCAGTTCGCGGTCGCCCGCGAGGTTCTCGACCAGCAGCGGCCGGTTGACGCAGATATAGAGGTAGTAAAGGCCGCTACCGAAGCCGGTTTCGCCGATAAACCCGGCACCCGCATCCTCGGACTTCTCCTTGAGGTCATCGACGGCGGTATAGAAATCGTCCTCGATGGTGACAGCGTTGACGGTGAAGGCATGCGCCACCTGCACCGAGGCGTCGCGGTTGAGGTCCGCATTATCGGCCAGCATGCGGCCGAACATGCCGATATCGACGGCGCCGTCGGCGGGCCGCATCACCAGCTTGGCCAGTTCCTTACCGTCTGGCAGCTTCTCGCCGCCAAGCGCCCGCTCGGCCAGCCCGAAAGCCGCCGCGCGCTCGTCGGGGGAGACGAAGGCCAGCTGCGCCGTCAGCGCCTTTTCCGGGCTCTTCTTTTCGTCAAGCTTCCCGAACACCGTGACGATCTGCTTGGCGATCATGAGCGCATCCGCCTCGGCTGCCCCCTTGCCGGTGAGATACCGGATAATCTCCTCGCCCATGCGCTGCGTGCGCTGGCCGATATGGCCGGCCAGCTCATCGCGGAACGCCTCGTGTGTGCGGATGGCCCGCTTCAGCGCCTGGCTAGAAATGCGCTGGCGCTCGCTGCCGCCGATCCGCGCCGTCTTGGGGCGGCCCAGATCGTCGCGGTTCGGGTTCGACAGCGGATACTCAGTCAACATATGCAGTTGCACAAAGCGGCTCATTTCGCCTGCTCCTCAAGCTCATGTGTGGTGGCCGGAATATCGGCGGTGCCCGTTTGGGGTCGCGCTGGCTGGCCGAAATAGGCAAATGTCCAGTCGATACGGGTCCTGTCGGACCAACCGAGCAGATCGCGGACGAACTGGCGCGCATCGATCCGATCGTCGGCGATGATCGCCATGCCGCGGCGCAGCGCCGTCAGTGTGTCGGCATCCGGTGCACGGTCGAGGGCCGCGATCAGCGCCTGAAATCGTAGCGTCTTGAACCGGCGCTCCTCGGGCTTGCTGCTGCCGCCCAACGCCGCCGCAAACCGTTGGCCGCCGCCATCGCCCGACCGCCGCTCGGCCAACGCGCCGATCGCCACTGCGAGCCAGCGGTAGAGGTTTGCGTCGGCCCGGGCCGGGATGTCGACGCCACTCTCCCTTACAGCAATCAGGATATCGTGGAACGCCGGCACCACCATCACCGCCTCGGGCGTCGCCGCGCGGCGCAGTGCGGCTCGACCGCCCGGATCGCCCCGCCAGTGTCGTTCCTGGTCGGCGTAGAGCAACCGCCAGGCCGGCATGATCGCGGCCGCAAGGTCGGGTGTCTCCGTTACGGTTGTGCTCATGGCCTTGCCCCCTCCCTGGTTTTGCGTTTCGGACCGCCGGAATTGTCGGCCGCCGGCTGCGGCACGCCCATCTGCTGCGCGAGTTTGCCTTTTTCCGACAGCGAAGCCACGAGCCGGCCATAAGCAGCCGTCGCCCGTTCGGCGAACCCGGCATCGAGCCGCTCGGCGAGGAGCGCTGTAACACGCTCGTCATAAAGGCCCAGCGCGGTGCGCCTGAGCACGTTGAGCCAGCGCCGCGCCGCCTCGGGCGCCGCTTCTGCATCCCCCTGGGCCACGCGTTCAAGCCCGGCATGGAACTGGTTCTCGGTGCCTTCGTAGAGCGCCTCAGTCGCCTCGGTGAACACGCCGCTATCGGTGGACTTGGCCTGTCCGTCGAACAGCGCATCGTTCAGCCGCCCGCGCAGCAGCCGCG
>CAMDAL010000291.1 GCA_945888565.1 Devosia equisanguinis
CGTTGAACCTTGCCGCTTTCGCCGGAGCCGCCTTTGGCGTCGTATGCGTAATCCGCCTCGCGCTGGGAGGCGCTGCGTAATGTCTGCTCCTGCTTACAAGATCATCGATCACACCTATGACACTGTTGTTGTCGGGGCCGGCGGCTCGGGCCTGCGCGCCACCATGGGCAGCGCCGAGGCCGGGCTGACAACCGCCTGCATAACCAAGGTGTTTCCCACCCGTTCCCACACGGTGGCAGCGCAGGGCGGCATCGCCGCCTCGCTGTCCAACATGGGTCCGGACTCGTGGCAGTGGCACATGTACGACACCGTCAAGGGGTCGGACTGGCTGGGCGACAACGACGCCATGGAATATCTGGCCCGCGAGGCACCGGCGGCGATCTACGAGCTCGAGCACTACGGTGTGCCGTTCTCGCGCACCGAGGATGGCCGCATCTACCAGCGCCCGTTCGGCGGCCACATGACCGAATATGGCGACGGCCCGCCGGTGCAGCGCACCTGCGCCGCCGCCGACCGCACCGGCCACGCCATCCTCCACACGCTCTACGGCCAGTCGGTTCGGAACAACGCGCAGTTCTTCATCGAGTATTTTGCGCTCGACCTGATCATGGGCGCCGACGGCTCCTGCCAGGGCGTGATGGCGTGGAAGCTCGACGACGGCACCCTGCATCGGTTCCGCGCCAAGCTGGTGGTGCTGGCGACGGGCGGCTATGGCCGCGCCTATTTCTCGGCCACCTCGGCCCATACCTGCACCGGCGACGGCAACGGCATGGTGGCGCGGGCCGGGCTGCCGCTGCAGGACATGGAATTCGTGCAGTTCCACCCCACCGGCATCTACGGCGCCGGCTGCCTCATCACCGAGGGCGCGCGAGGCGAGGGCGGCTACCTCGTCAATTCCGAGGGCGAGCGCTTCATGGAGCGCTATGCGCCCAACGCCAAGGACCTCGCCAGCCGCGACGTGGTTTCGCGCTGCATGACCATCGAGATCCGCGAAGGCCGCGGCGTCGGCAAGAACAAGGACCACATCTTCCTGCACCTCGATCACCTCGATCCCAAGGTGCTGCACGAGCGCCTGCCGGGGATCTCGGAATCGGCAAAGATCTTTGCCGGCGTCGATCTCACGCGCGAGCCGATCCCGGTGCTGCCGACCGTGCACTACAACATGGGCGGCATCCCCGCGAACTATCACGGCGAGGTGCTCAACCCGACCGCCGACAACCCCGATCGCATCGTGCCCGGCCTGATGGCCGCGGGCGAGGCGGCCTGCGCCTCGGTGCACGGCGCCAACCGGCTCGGCTCCAACTCGCTCACCGACCTCGTGGTGTTCGGCCGCGCCGCCGCGCTCCGTGCCGCCAAGGTGGTCGACAAGGGCTCGAAGGTGCCGGGCATCGTGGCGTCGGAAGACGAGCGCATCCTCGGCCGCTTCGATCGCCTGCGCCACGCCAATGGCGGCTCGCCCACCGCCGTGGTGCGCGAGAAGATGCAGCGCATCATGCAGGAAGACGCGGCGGTGTTCCGAACCTCCGAGACCCTAAAATCCGGCGTCGAGCGCATGGGTGCGTTGTGGGGCGAACTCGGCGACATCAAGGTCACCGACCGCTCGATGATCTGGAACTCCGATCTGGTCGAGACGCTGGAACTCGAGAACCTGATGGCCTGCGCCTCCACCACAGTGGTCTCCGCTGAAGCCCGCCACGAAAGCCGCGGCGCCCACGCCCACGAGGACTTCCCGAACCGCGACGACATCGAGTGGCGCAAGCACACGCTGAGCTGGATCGACACCGATACGGGTGCCGTGTCGCTAGGCTACCGGCCAGTGCATGTCGACCCGCTGACGCCGGAAAGCGAAGGCGGCATTTCGCTGAAGAAGATCGCGCCCAAGGCTCGGGTGTACTGATGACCGCCGCCGCCGGCTATTCTGGCACGCCGTTGGCGCAGAAGCTCGGGCTGAAGGATGGGCAGCGGGTGTTGTTTGTCGGCCTGCCGCGTGGGGAGTTGTTCCTGTCGTTGTTCACTGCTGCCAAGTTTGCCGAGGCGGCTGAGATTGCCTGGGACCGGCTGGAAAGAGAGCCGTTCACATATGACGTGATCCACGGTTTCGTCGATTCACGAGCCGCTCTGGAGACCAACGCCCAGCACCTGATGGCCAAGATCGAACGTAACGGCATGATCTGGATTTCGTGGCCGAAGAAGGCATCGAAGGTGCCGACCGACGTTACCGAAGATGTGATACGCGATGTCGTGCTGCCGCTCGGGTTGGTCGATATCAAGGTGGTGGCAGTGAACGACGTTTGGTCGGGGCTGAAGCTGATGATCCGCAAGGAACTGCGGCAGGGGATTTTGCGATGAAGACGGGATTGGTGGCGGTTGTGGCGCTGGTGCTGCTGGGCGGTTCGGCGCTGGCGGCAGGCGGGGCGACGCCGACGGCGGAGCAGAAGGCCGAGTTCTACAAGACCTGCTACGGCATCTCGCAGGACGAGCCGCTCTGCACCTGCAAGGCCGACGCGGCGATGGAGCTGATCGACGAAGATTTCATGGGCATGGTCATCGCCTCGATGAAGGGCAAGTCGCCCCCGGCCGACAGCTACAAGGCCTATAACGAGTACGTTGCCCGCTCCAACCAGGTCTGCAAGCCGAACTACTGAGGCCGATCATGCTGAAGCCCGCGCTCACATTGACTTCCATTGCCGCCACGCTGTTCGTCTCCGGCTGCTCGCTCGGCGGGCTCGGGGGCGAAGCCAAGGCGGTGGCCGATGCCTGCGCCAGGGTGCCGGGGACCAGCGTTTCGGCATGCGACTGCTACGCGAAAGAACTGCAGGGCAAGCTGAATGCCCAGCAGATGACGGCAGCCGCCGCGGCGCAGACCAATCCGGGCAAGCTGCTCGACCCGGCGATCATCGGCAACCTTTCAGCCAATGACGTGATGGCAGTGACCGGCGCGATGGGCGCTGCCCTCAAGACGTGCAAGATTACAGGATAGAGCCATGGCCGAGCTGACGCTTCCCAAGAACTCGAAGATCATGCCGGGCAAGACCTGGCCGAAGCCGGCTGGAGCCTCCAGGCTCAAGGAATACCGCGTCTACCGTTACGACCCGGACAGCGGCGAGAATCCGCGCCTCGATACCTATTTCATCGATCGCGACGATTGCGGCCCGATGGTGCTCGATGGGCTGCTGTGGATCAAGAACAAGGTCGATCCGACGCTGACGCTTCGCCGCTCCTGCCGTGAAGGCATCTGCGGCTCCTGCTCGATGAACATTGCGGGCGCCAATACGCTGGCCTGCACCAAGGGCATGGACGAGATCGACGGCCACGTCTCGGTCTATCCGCTGCCGCACATGCCGGTGATCAAGGACCTGGTGCCGGACCTCTCGACCTTCTACGAGCAGCACCGCTCGATCGAGCCGTGGCTCAAGACCACCACGCCGACGCCGCAGAAGGAGTGGCTGCAGTCCAAGCCGGAGCGCGAAAAGCTCGACGGGCTCTACGAGTGCATCCTCTGCGCCTGCTGCTCCACCTCGTGCCCGTCCTACTGGTGGAATGGTGAGAAGTATCTCGGCCCCGCCGTGCTGCTGCAGGCCTATCGCTGGCTGATCGACAGCCGCGACGAAGCGACGAGCGAGCGGCTCGACAACCTTGAGGATCCGTTCAAGCTCTACCGCTGCCACACCATCATGAACTGCACCAAGGTGTGCCCGAAGGGGCTGAACCCGGCCAAGGCGATCGCCGAGATCAAGAAGATGATGGTGACGCGGGAGCTGGCATAGCCGTGTTCGAAACCGTCGCCACCGTCGAGGACCCCTCGATCGCCCGTGTGCTCATCGCCGCGCTGTCAGCGCACGGCTTTCACCCGCGCGAGGGCGCCCAGCACGGGCTGCCGGGCCTCTCGGGCGTCTATGGGCCGAAGGGAATCCCGATCGAGCTGCCGGAGGAAGAGGCGGCGGATGGCCGGCTTCTGGCCGAGGTGCTGGTGAAGGATATGCTGGCGCGATAGGCGCGAGCGGGGTGCAGGTGCCGCTTGCCATTCGAGCGTAGCTCTCATGGCCTCCTCACCAAAATCGCTCCACAGGAGCGATTTTGCCTGCGGCACGGTGAGGAGTGTCCCAGAATGAATCACTCCCCAAATCCGCCACTGCCGCCCAATGATGGCCACATTGGGCGATCAGACGGGAAAACGGTGATCGCGGTTGTGCGCGGAGGGGGTGTTCGCTATATCCCGCCGCAATCCTTTCTTAACTTCTCTGGCTGGGCCGGTACGGAGCTTTTCTGACAATGATGATGTCGCGACGCGCAGGCGTATCAGTTGCACTGCTCACCGGGCTCGCACTCACCCTCACGGGGTGCGCCTCGAGCGGAGTGTCGACGAGCAGCACCGCCTATGCCGAGAACATCACGCCGATCCAGAACACACCGGTCGCAAGTTCTAACCTGCCGGCTATCGGGGCCAACGGCCAGCCGATGGCGCCGACCGACCTGAACGCCCCGGCGGCGCTCAATCCCTCGCTGCAGGCATCGGCCACTCCGGGTCTGCAGACGCCGCAGCCGGGCGTCACCGACCAGTTCGGTAACCCGCTGGTTGTCGCCAGCGTCGCTCCGGTCGATGGCACGTTCGTCTCGACTGACGCGTTCGGCACCGTGCCGCAGACGCAGGGCCGCGACCTGACGGGTGGGCTGAGCTACGAGAAGCTGCTCGGCGGCTGGACTGTCGTTGCCGGCGCCAGCCAGTGCAAGCTGAACCTCACCTACACCGCCAAGACCGGCACCAGCCGCTACCGGGCCTCGACGCCGGGCTGCGCGCTGGGCGGTCTCAGCGTCGTCGCCAGCTGGGCGCTGGCCGGCAGCCAGGTGCAGCTCTACGACGAGAATGGCGACATCGTCGCCAACCTGCTGCTCTCGGGCAACCGCTTCATCGGAACACTTGCCGGCGGCACCGGCATCTCGATGGTCTGAAGTTGACCGGCCGGCGGGAGGCCGCTGGCCACCCCATTACCCATGCCCTCGAAACGCTGGTCACGGCCGGCGTGCTGCAGCGCGACCCCTTGCAGGTTGCCGCAGCGGGCGAACTCGACCGCGTGGCGGTCGAGCTGTCGCGACAGCGACCAAAGGGCCTGCTCGGACTGTTCTCCGCTGAGCCGCCGCCCGTCCGCGGCGCCTATCTCGTGGGGCAGGTGGGGCGCGGCAAGACCATGCTCATGGACCTGTTCTTCGCCCAGGCGCCCGTCGAAAAGAAGCGCCGGGTGCATTTCCATGAG
>CAMDAL010000292.1 GCA_945888565.1 Devosia equisanguinis
TAGCACAACTGGCGCGTGAAGGGCTGGTGCAGCAGGTGGCGTTCACCCGCTGGCAGGTGTCGGAGACATCGCCGCGGGATGCCTGGGAACTCTACACGCTGCGGGCGGCGCTCGAGGGACTGGGGGCCCGGCTGGCGGCTGCGAATGCCGGACCAGTTGATGCCAAGCGCCTTAAGGCGACGGTCGTAGAGCTGACTAGTGCGGTAAAAGACCAGCGGTTTGAGGATGTTACCGACATCGACTTCTGCCTCCACCAGCAGATCGTCGAGATCGCGCACCACCATCGCCTGGCCGAGCAGCATGGCTACATCATGCAGCAGGTGCGGTTCCACATGGTGCATTCGGGCTTCCTGCCGAAGGATTATTCGGCGCTGGTGGACGAACACGCGGCGCTGATCGGGGCGGTGATCGACCGTGATGCGGACCTCGCGGAGCGGTTGGCCAAGAGCCACAACGAGTCCGAAGTTTCGGCCCTTTCGGCCCATACCGAGCAGGTAAAAACCGCATCTTAGCGTGTGTAGGCCGTGAACTTCTGCCAATACGCCAGCCGGTCGATGAATTTTTTTGCTGATTGCTGACAATCTGCGTGAAGCGTGCTTAGTTGGCTCTTGAGGAACGAGTGATGGCGAACCAGAGCGCAGCGGTGTTGCAGCTGAAACCCGGCGACGAGGTGGGAATCGCGATGCGCGATATCCACACTGGGGAAGCGCTCGCGCCGTTCGCCGGTCTCGCTGCTACCGGCATCCCGTTCGGCCATAAAGTGGCGTTGGTACCGCTCGCCAACGGTGCGGTGATCCATCGGCTGGGGCAACCGATCGGGCTGGCGCGTGAGGCGATTGCTGCCGGGTCGCATGTGCATCTGCACAATATGGGCTTCGAGGCCTCGATGGCCGGTCACGCCATCGGTACGCGGCTGTCGAACGCGCCGTTGCGCGGGGTGGGGGATGTGCCGAGCTTCGACGGCTTTTTGCGGGCCGACGGGCGGGTGGCGACGCGGAACTATGTCGGGGTGCTGACCTCGGTGAACTGTTCGTCGCTGGTGGCGCGGATGATCGCCGAGCATTTTCGCGATCCGGCACGGCTCAAGCCTTACCCCGGCGTCGATGGGGTGGTGGCGCTGACGCATAAATCCGGGTGCAGTGTCGCGGATGGCTCGATGTCGATGTCGATGCTGCGGCGGACGCTGGGCGGCTACGCCAAGCACCCGAATTTCTCCGGCGTGCTGCTGGTGGGCCTGGGCTGCGAGGACAACCAGATCGACCAGTTGATCGACGAGGAGCAACTGACGTTTTCCGACGACCTCATGAAGCTGGTGATGCAGGAGACGGGCGGGACGCGAACCTCGATCAGCCGTGGCGTCGAGTTGGTCGAGGGCATGCTGGAGCGGGCGAGCCGGGCCAAGCGCCAGCCGGTGCCGGTGAGCGAGATCATCGTCGGACTGCAATGTGGCGGCTCGGACAGCTTCTCGGGGATTTCGGCCAACCCGGCGTTGGGCGCGGCGGTCGACCGGCTGGTGGCCTGCGGCGGCACGGCTATCCTGGCGGAGACGCCGGAGATCTATGGGGCGGAGAACCTGCTGCTCGAGCGGGCGGTCACGCGCGATGTCGGCGAGAAGCTGATCGGGCTGCTCGAGTGGTGGGAAGACTACACCCGGAATGAGCCGCAGGGCTTCGACAACAACCCCTCGCCGGGGAACAAGGCCGGAGGGCTGACGACCATCCTCGAAAAATCGCTGGGCGCCGTGGCGAAGGGCGGTACGACGAACCTGACCGACGTGATCGGCTACGGGCAGCCGCTCACTTCGCGCGGGCTGGTGTTCATGGACTCGCCGGGGTTCGATCCGATGTCGGCGACCGGGCAGGTCGCGAGCGGGGCTAACCTCATCGCCTTCACCACCGGGCGCGGTTCGTGCTTCGGCTGCCGGCCGTCGCCGTCGATCAAGCTTGCCACCAACACCGCGATGTTTGCCCGCATGGAAGAGGACATGGACGTCAACTGCGGCACCATCCTCGATGGGAAGAGCTCGATCGACGAGATGGGCGAGGTCGTGTTTCGCGAAATGATCGCCACCGCATCGGGCAAGCCGACGAAAAGTGAACTGCTGGGCTACGGGGAGGACGAGTTCGCTCCCTGGCACGTGAACGCCTGGCTCTAGGAGAAAAATCCAAAATGCCGATGATCAAGGTGGAACTGCTCAAGGGCAGGACGGTGGAGCAGAAAGGCGAGTTCGCTGAGGTGATTACCCGGGAGACGGCGCGGATCCTGAAGTGCCGGCCCGAGGTGGTGGACATCGTGTTCCAGGATGTCGAGCCGCATGACTGGGCCAACGCCGGCAAGCTGAACTCCGACAAGACCTGATGGCGCGAACGGCCCGACTGAGTGTCGATATCGGCGGCACGTTCACCGACCTGGTGCTGCTCGCGAGCGATGGCGCAACCTACTCGGCCAAGGTGAGCTCGACGCCCGCTGCGCCGGAAGATGCGGTGGTGACCGGGATGGAGCAGGTGCTCTCGGCCGCCGGCCTGGCGCCAGGCGAGCTGGCCGAAGTGCTGCATGGCACGACGGTTGGGTCGAACACGCTGCTGCAAAAGCTCGGAGCGCGTTCGGGGCTGATCACGACGCGCGGCTTTCGCGACGTGCTGGAGATCGGCCGGCTCAGGACGCCGGGCATGTTCGACCTGACCTGGGACAAGCCGGAGCCGCTGGTAAGCCGGCGCTATCGGCTCGAGGCCGAGGAGCGCACGCTGGCCGATGGCACGATCAAGGTGCCGGTGCGGCTTGCCGATATCCAGGCGGCCGGGCGGTTCTTTGAGAACGAGGGTGTCGAGTCGGTCGCGATCTGCTTCCTCAACTCGTACAAGAACCCGGACAACGAGCGGCGGGCCGCCGAGGCCTTCGCCGATGGGTTTCCGTGGATCGCGGTGACGGCGTCGGTTGACGTTCTGCCCGAAGCCGGCGAGTACGAGCGGACATCGACGACGGCGGTGAATGCCTATGTGCTGCCGCCGCTGCGCGGCTATCTCAGCCGGCTCGAACAGAAGCTGCGGGCACGTGGGGTGACTGCGCCGCTGCTGATCGGCAACTCGAACGGTGGGCTCTCCTCCTCCGCGGTGGCACGGGAGAAGCCGGTGTTCTTCATCTCGTCGGGACGATCGTCAGGGGCGGTCGGCGCGCAGCGGCTCGGGGCGGCGATCGTCGAGGCCAACCTCGTGGCGTTCGACATGGGTGGAACGACGGCGTCGGCAGCGCTGATCCATCGCGGCGTGCTGGCGCGCACACACGAGTATGAGTTTCGGGCCGGGATGTCCGTGCCGTCTCGATTCATCAAGGCCGGTGGCTACATGATGCGGGTGCCAACGGTAGACGTGGCCGAAGTCGGCAATGGTGCGGGGTCGATCGCGGCGATCGATCCGGCGGGGCTGCTGACGGTGGGGCCGCGCTCGGCCGGGGCGCTGCCGGGGCCGGTCTGCTATGGGCTCGGCGGCACGCAGCCGACGGTGACCGACGCCAACGTGGTGCTCGGGTTCCTGCCGCCGCGGCTGGCCGGCGGATCGCTAGAACTGGATGTTGTGGCCGCCCGGGGGGCAATCGCGCGGCAGCTAGGGACGACGCTCGGCCTGTCTATCGAGTCGGCGGCGTTCGGCATCCGGGAGATCGCGAACGCCAACATGATGCGGGCCATCCGGGCGGTGACGATGGAGCGCGGGCTCGATCCACGCGACCTGACGCTGCTTGCCTTTGGCGGGTCGGGGCCTGTGCATGCCTGCGACCTGGCGCGGGCGCTGGGCATCACCCGCGTGCTGTTCCCACCCTCGCCCGGGGTGTTCACGGCGATGGGGATGCTGGCGGGGCAGGTGGAGCACCACGAGCTGCGCTCGGCGCAGTCGCGGCTTGAACTGCTCGATGCCGAGACGGTGGGACTGCTGCGTACCGAGATGCGGATGGCCGCCGTCGCCGCGCTTTCAGCGCAGGGGTATGATCCGAGCACTGTGCGCTTTTCCGACGAGATCGACCTCAGGCTCGAAGGGCAGGATGCGGCACTTTCGATCCCGTTCGAGGGTTTCGATGCGGTGGCGCTGCGAACGGCATTCATTGCGGCTTATCGCGAGGCCTATGGCTATTCACCCACCGACACGGTGGAGAGCGTGGCGCTGCGGCTGCATGCGCACGCGGGAAATTCCGAGCCGCTCGACTTCACTCGACTGTCGCCGATGTTGGGGCAGGACGGCGGTCGAGGCGACTACCGGCGCGACGTGTGGTTCGAGCGGCACCGTGCGACCGACACGCCAGTGATCAGGCGGGAGGGTGTGACCGCGGCGCTGGACGGGCCTGCGATCATCGAGGGCGACGATACGACGATCGTCATACCGCCCGGCGCAACGGTCGAGCCAAATGCAACGGGCAGCCTCGTGGCGACACTGGGAGCTGCGGCATGACCGACATCGATCCGATCACCTTCGCGGTCATCAAGTCGGGACTCGATACGATTGTCGACGACATGGCTTATGCGGTGATGCGCACCGCTCGCTCGCCGATCGTACGCGACGTGCTCGACTACTCCGTCACCATTTGCGACGCCAAAGGGCGGATTCTCAGCCAGGCCAAGACCGTGGCGCTGCACCTCGGCGCCGTGCCCGACGCGATGGACGTGATCATCGAGCGGTTCCGCGACGACCTGTTTCCGGGCGACGTGATCGTGCTCAACGACCCCTATGACGGGGGTATGCACCTGCCCGACATCTTCATGTTCAAGCCGATCTTCTTGGGCGAACGGCTGCTCGGCTACTCGGTGGTGATCGCGCATCACTGCGATGTCGGCGGACGGGTGCCGGGGTCGAACGCCTCGGACTCGACGGAGATTTACCAGGAAGGCCTCAGGATCGCGCCGATGAAGCTCTACGAGCGCGGGGTGCCCAACAAGACGCTGTTCAAGATAATCGAAAAGAACGTGCGGCTGCCCGATCTGGTGCTGGGCGACCTCGATGCGCAATACGCCACCTGCAATATCGGCGAGCGCGAGATGCGGCGGCTGTTCGAGCGCTACGGCGAGGCACTCGAAGGCTATTTCGACCGGCTGATCGACTATGGCGAGGAACTGACGCGCAAGGCGATCGCGTCTTGGCCGGACGGCGAATACCACTTCACCGACTATATTGATGGCGACGGGTTTTCGCCGGCGCCGATCCCCATCGTCTGCAGGATCACGGTGAAGGGCGATCACCTGTGGGTAGATTTCGCC
>CAMDAL010000293.1 GCA_945888565.1 Devosia equisanguinis
GGCGCCCCGCGCGTCAGCAGCAGGATCAGCACGACATTGTTGAAGTTGAAGGCGAAGCTCGAGATCAGCAGCGGAACGAAGGGCGGCAAAATCTGGGGCAGGGTGATGGAAAAGAAGTTGCGGATCGGCCCGGCGCCCTCGAGAGCCGCCGCCTTGTAGTGGTCCTGCGGGATCGACTGGAGGTAACCCGTCGCCAGCAGCATCATGTAGGGATAGCCGAGCCAGACATTGACCATGACCAGCATCGTCCGCGCCAGCGTCGGATCGGTGAACCACTGCGGCTGGATCCCGAACAATCCGCGGAGGATCAGGTTGATCTCACCGAAGTTCTGGTTGAACAGCCCGCGGAACACCAGGATCGAGATGAACGCCGGCACCGCGTAGGGCAGGATCAGCAGGATGCGGTAGATGGCCTTGCCGCGCAGGTGCGGCCACTGCAGCACCGTCGCGAGCGCTAGCCCGACGGCAAAGCCGAAGAACACCGAGAGCAGCGCGAAGGTGATTGTCCACACGAAGATCTGCAGCATGGGCTGCCGGATGCCCTCGCTGAACAGCACGCGCTGGAAGTTCGCCAGCCCGACATTGACCCGCCAGCCGGGGGCCACGGTGGCGCCGGCCTCGTTGCGATAGAACCCGACGCTTTCGTCCCGTACCAGCCGGGTGCCATCGGCACGGTTGAGCAGAGAGCCGTCGGGCTCGCGTTCGTAGATCGGCGTGACCTTGGCGAAGCTTCGCAGGCCCGACGAGGTAACCTGGCTGCCATCGGGCAGGGTTGCGGTAACCGCACCGAGCTCGGTGCGGAACTTGACCACGTCCTTGAGCGGCACGGTCTCGGGAGCCTCTGTCACCGGGCTCAGGGCCAGTTCGACCGGCGTTCCGTCGAGCGCAAACGGCTCGGACAGGAGGCCAGCGCTGCCCTCGGTGAGGTAAAGCCGGTACTGGGTACCATCGGCGACCAGCCCAAACGGACGCTCCGTGGATTTGTCGACTGCCTTCTGGTTGAGGAACAACTCGGTCACCCGGTCGAAGGTCAGGAGGTTCCGGGCGCTGTAATTGGTGAAGCCGACATAGGTGGTATAGAGCACCGGCAGCACGATGAAGATCAGGACTGCCGCAACACCGGGAAAAACGAAGCGAGCGGTGTAGAACCGCTTCGCGCCGAAGATGATGACGATGCCGACGAGCAGCGCCATGACCACCGCGGCGAACAGCGGCTCGCCGGCCAGATACATTCCCCAGACGACATACATCAGTCCGAGTGCCAGCACGGCAAGCAGGCCATAGCGCAATAGCCCTACCAGCGGGCGGGCCCGCTGGATTGGAATGCTGGTCGGTTCAGACAGACTGGTCGCGGTCATGGCCCCTCCGCAAGTCGCGAGCGAACGCCGGCCCCGGGACATTCCGTCCCGGAGCCGGCCAATCCGGCGGCTTACTCGGCGAGGATACGCGTTGCCGCGTCGTCGAGTGCCTGGTCGACCGTTGCCGACTTGTCGGTGATCGCGGCAAGGGCGGGACCCATCGCGGCCCAGAACTTGCCCATCGCGGGAGTGGAAGGCATCGCAACGCCGGCCTGCGCATTGGCGAGCGTCGCCGCAACGTTGGCGTCCCCGGCAAGCGTCTCGGCAAAGCTCTCGTCCGCCACCGCACCGAGCGGCACGTCGTCGTTGATCATCTTGAGCCCCTCGTCGGTGACGAGGTAGTTCTCGATGAACTCGATGGCGAGATCCTTGTTGGGGGTCGCCGCGTTGATGTTGGCGGCAAGCACGCCGACGAACGACTTGCTCGGCTGCCCATTGACCGACGGGATCGGCGCGACGCCGAAATTGATGCCGGAGGTCGCAAGGTTCGCCCAGGCCCACGGCCCGTTGATCACCATGGCGACTTCGCCCTTGTTGATCGCGGCATCCATCACGCCGTAGTCGACGCCCGACGGCATCACGCCATCGTCGATCAGCTTGCGCAGCAGCCCCGCACCGGCCTTGGCGCCGTCATTGGCGACACCAGTATCCTTCGGATCGTAGCTGCCGGTGGCATCGTCCTTCTTGAAGGCGTAGCCGCCATTGGCCATCAGCAGCGGGAAGGTGAAGTAGGTGTTGTTGTAGTCCCACAGGATCGGCTTGACGTTGGCCGGCAGCTGCAGCGCTGCAATTTCTTCCATGGTCGCGGGCGGGGTGGGGACGAGGTCCTTGTTGTAGATCAGGCCAACGGCTTCCACGGCCAGCGGGTAACCCCAGGTCTTGCCGTCGAATGTCACTGCATCCCAGGCAAAGTCGAAAATGCCGTCGCGCACCGCCTGGCTCGGCTCGACCGGCTGGATCAGCCCGCCCGCCGCCCACTCGCCGAAGCGGTCATGGGCCCAAATGAAGATGTCCGGGCCATCACCCGTAGCGGCCGACTGCTGGAACTTGTCGGTAACGGCTTCCGGATGCTCGACAACCACTTCGACGCCGAGCTCTTCAGTGAACTTGGCCCCGAGTGCCTCGAGCCCGGTAAAGCCCTTGTCGCCGTTGATCCAGACGACGAGTTTGCCTTCCTCGAAGGCGGAACTGATCGAGGTCGAGGCGAGCAGCAGGCTCACCCCCATTGTGAGTGCCTTCAGTGCGGTCTTGGTCAAATTGTCCTCCCAGACAGTTTTCCTCAGTCTTTGCCTTGTGGCCCGACGCCTCGTGCGGCAGGGCCATCCGATTTTCGCCGCTCCACTGCGATGCGTCCGTTCTCCGTCGGGTCGCACACCGGCAGTCGTGGCAAAAAGCGAATTCGAAAACGCTTGGCAGTCCCTGCCTTCCGTTCCTCCTCAGGCGGTTGCAACAGCCATTTGACCACACTATAGCCGTGGCCAAGAACTTTTTCAAACCGGTTTAATTACGTCTTCCACCTGCCTCGCGGAATTGCGCGGGGACAGATGATATGCAAGTTTCGAAGCGGTTTAGGCCCTGAGGGACGCATATTGACGACGCTTCGCGAACTCGCGAAACACTTGGGGCTGAGCCCGGCGACGGTGAGCCGGGCGCTGAACGGCTTCCCCGAGGTCGGCGAGAAAACCCGCATCCGGGTGCTCGAGGCGTCCGAACGGCTGCGCTACAAGGCCAACTCCACCGCCAAGCGGCTCGCCACCGGCAAGTCCGGCATGGTTGGGATGATCTTTCGGTCGAGCCGAAACCTGCTCGTCGATCCGCACTTCGTCGATTTCCTCGCCGGTCTGTCCACCGGCCTCGCCGATCATGAACTCGACCTCATCATCCACACCGCGCCGCAGCGCGACCTGCTGGCTCACTACGAGAGGTTCGCGTCGTCGGGCTCGGTCGATGGCATGATCGTTTCGGCCCCCGAACTGAACGACCGCCGCATCACCACCCTGAACGAGCGCGACTTCCCCTTTGTCGTCCACGGCCGGACGGGCGACGATGTCGATTACGCGTACTTCGACATCGACAACGACGCCGCCTTTGCCGCTGCGACCTCGCTGCTCATAGACCTCGGACACAACAGGATTGCGCTCCTCAACGGTGAAGCCGGGTTAGCGTTCGTGGTGCAGCGCGAGATTGCATTCCGGCGGGTCGCTGCGATGCGCGGCCTGCACATTCCAGACCGTTTCGTCAGCCACGACCTGATGAGCGAGGAGCACGCCTTCGTTCATGCCACCGAGATGCTTTCAGGTCGGCTTGGCCCTGCGCCAACGGCTTTCCTGTGTTCATCGACACTGCAGGCGCTAGGCGTCATCCGTGCGGCCAGCGCAGCGGGACTGGTCATCGGGGCCGACCTCAGCATCATCGCCCATGACGACGTGTTGCCGCATCTGCGGCCCGAGAATTTCAATCCACCCCTGACGGTGACCCGTTCGCCCATCCGCATGGCGGGGACGGCACTCGCCGAAATGATGGGGGCCCGGATTTCGGGCGTCGACCCGCTGCAGCTGCAGCGCATGGTCAGCGCCGATCTGATCGTTCGCGCCTCGACAGGCGCCGCGCCGCTGACTGGGAGGGCAGGATGGCCGCACTAGCCGAGAAACTTGAACCGCAACCGCCGGTTCTGGAGGTAACCAACCTCGTCAAACGTTTCGGTGCCGTCGAAGTGTTGAAGGATATCAGCGTTTCCATGGCCGCCGGTGAGTTCCTCGTCCTCGTCGGTCCGTCGGGTTGCGGCAAGTCCACGCTGCTGAACTGCATTGCCGGGCTCGACACGACATCGGGCGGTCGCATCGTCATCGGCGGCCGCGATGTCACCGAGGTGCCGCCGCGCGATCGCGACATCGCCATGGTGTTCCAGAGCTACGCTCTTTATCCGACCATGACCGTGGCCGAGAACATCGCCTTCGGTATGAAGGTGCGCAACGTGCCCAAGCCACTGCAGGCCGAAAAGGTTCGCGATGTCAGCAACCTGCTGCAGATCTCGCACCTGCTCGGCCGCAAGCCCGGCGCGCTTTCGGGTGGTCAACGCCAGCGTGTCGCCATGGGGCGGGCGCTGGTGCGCGAGCCGGTGCTGTTCCTGTTCGACGAACCGCTCTCCAATCTCGACGCCAAGCTGCGGGTCGAGCTGCGCGGCGAGATCAAGCGCCTGCATGAGCGGCTCGGCGCCTCGATCGTCTACGTCACCCATGACCAGATCGAGGCGATGACACTGGGCACGCGCATTGTCGTACTGAACCAGGGGCTGGTGCAGCAGATCGGCACACCAGAAGAAGTGTTCGACCAGCCAGCGAACCTTTTCGTTGCCGATTTCATGGGGTCGCCGCCGATGAACCTCGTGCCGGCGACCCTGACACTCGGGCCGGACGGCGCGCTGCTGACCTTGTCCGACGGCAACCGGCTGCCGCTCGCCAACCCTCCGGCGACACTCGCATCCCGCCACGGCACCGAGCTGGTTGTCGGTCTCCGCCCGGAAGCGTTTGCGCTCGCGGCCGGGACCGAGGGCGTAAAGGTTTCGCCGCAACTGGTGGAAAGTTCGGGATCAGACACCTTCCTGACCACAGAACTTGGCGGCAAAGTCATCACCGCCCGCCTCCCTGGACGCACCAGGATCGCGCCCCGCAGCGAGCTCCACCTCGCGGTCGACACCACCCACGCCTGCTTCTTCGACCCGGCCACCGGAAAAAATCTAGGCCGCACAGCGACGTGACGAGGCGCACCCTTGAGTTCGGACCAACCCGATCCGCGCGCCCCGCACTCCGGCAACTACGTCGTCATCTCGCGAGTGTAGCTCAGTGGTGGAGCACAAGTTCCCGGAGGCCCTAAGTCGTT
>CAMDAL010000294.1 GCA_945888565.1 Devosia equisanguinis
GGCCCGGAACGACTCCCGAGCCACCCAACCTCCCCCGCACCAACCACTCGTCATGATCTCGCTTCGGTGCGCGGGACGAGAAGAGAATCGCATGGGGCTGGGGAGCGGGGATAAGTTTTCCGAAATTGCAGCGCCGGACAGGCAACGGCGTCTCCTCCCCCTTGGGGGGGGAGGGTGGTGGAGCTTGCGAGCGTGAGCGAGATAGCGGAACCAGGGAGAGGGGGGAGCGGGACGCGGCGCAACGAACCAACGCTGCCCCCCTCTTCCCAGCTTCGCCAGGCGGCAAACCGCCAGGCTGCGCTACCCTCCCTCACCGAGGGGGAGGAGGCGATGTGGCCTGGACCGCGAACGGTTTCGGAGCTCCCCGCCATGGCCCTCAATGAACGGCCCTTAGTCCCAACTGGCCTTGTGCAGTGCCTCGAGCTTCCACCCCTCGGAGTCGGCGACGAACGCGGCATAGTAGTCCGGATCGTATTGGGGACGGAGGCCGGGGGCGCCGTTGTCGGTGCCGCCGTTGGTGAGGGCAGCGGCGTGGAAGGCGGCAACGTCGGCATCCGAGCGGGCGTTGAAACAAAGGTGGAAGCCCGGGCCCGGCGGGCGCGCATCGGCGTGGGCAAAAACGTTGAGCTTTTCGCCACCACCAGGCGGGCCGTAGCCGAGGCCCTTCGGGTCGGTCCACAGGCGGACCCAGCCGATCGGGGCCAGCACGGCATCATAGAAGCGGGTGGCTGCCGCAAGGTCGCGGACGCCGACCGAGACGTGACCCAGCATCAGCTCAACCGTGCATCCACGACGCCGTCCATGGCCTTGATCGAACCCGTGAGTTCGGGCGTCAGGCGGTATTTGCCCTTGAGCTCGATCTCGTACTCCTTGAGCCCGGCCTCGCGGATGACGATGAAGCTGACGAGGCCCTCGCCACCCAGCTTGAGCTGGGTGCGGATGGGGGCGAGGCACTTCTCGTTGTCGGTGAAGACCACCAGCCGCTTGCCGACCTTTTCGGCGAGGGCGGCGATCGGCTCGGCTGAGTCGAGGCGAATGCTGATCCCGTCCGGGCGCTCGTCGGCCTGGACGTTGAGAACAACGCTGGCCCCGGGCTGCAGCACGTCCGAATACTGGCTGAGCTGCTCGGAGAAGGCGATGACCTCGAAGCCGCCCGACGCATCCGAGAGCGTCAGGATGCACATCGGGTTGCCCTTCTTGGTCCGCCGGTCGTTGCGCGAACCGATGGTGCCGGCGAGGCGACCGGCGCGGGCCCCCGCTTCCTTCACCGCGTGCTCGAAATCGCTCC
Source organism: Devosia equisanguinis (assembly GCA_945888565.1). Lineage (GTDB taxonomy): Bacteria > Pseudomonadota > Alphaproteobacteria > Rhizobiales > Devosiaceae > Devosia_A > Devosia_A equisanguinis_A. The sequence continues at coordinate 1,289 of CAMDAL010000294.1, forward strand.
ACGAGGTAACCCGCAGGCGCTCGAACAGCGACGCGTACTGGTCAAGCGGGTGGCCGGACAGGTGGAAGCCGATGGCGCCGTGCTCGCGTTCCAGGCGCTCGGCCGGTAGCCAGTTGGTTACGGCTTGGCTGAGCTTGATCGGTTCGGGTTCGGCCGAGGCGAACATGTCGATGATGCCGTCGGCGGCGTTGGCATTGGTGCGCTGGGCCGTGGCGACGATGGCGTCGATGGCGGCAAAGGCCTGCTCGCGGCGCGGTGCCAGCTGATCGAAGGCACCGGCGTTGATCAGAGCCTCGAGGGTGCGCCGGTTCATGATGCGGGCATCGACGCGGGTGGCGAAATCGCCAAGATCCCTGAACGGGCGCCCTGCCCGCGCTTCGACGATGTGCTCGGCGACGGCCATGCCGACGCCCTTCACCGCGCCGATGGCATAGAACACCTTGCCGTCGTGGGTGTTGAACACCGCATCCGAGCGGTTGACGCAGGGCGGCACGATCTCGATGCCGTGGCGCTTGGCGTCCTGCCGGAATTCGTTGAGCTTGTCGGTGTTGCCCATGTCGAGCGTCATCGTCGCCGCGAAGAACTCGTGCGGATGGTGCGCCTTGAGGTAGGCCGTCTGGTAGGAGACGAGCGCGTAGGTCGCGGCGTGCGACTTGTTGAAGCCGTAGTTGGCGAACTTGGCGAGCAGGTCGAAGATGGTGTCGGCGAGGCCCTTCTTGAGGCCGTAGCGGATACAGCCTTCCTGGAAGCGGGCACGCTGGGCGTCCATCTCGGCCTTGATCTTCTTGCCCATGGCGCGGCGGAGCATATCGGCTTCGCCGAGCGAGTAGCCGGACAGGATCTGGGCGATCTGCATCACCTGTTCCTGGTAGACGATGATGCCGTAGGTTTCGTTCAGCACCTCGCCGAGTGCCGCGTGCGGGTACTCGATGTCCTCGTCGCCGCGCTTTCGGGCGTTGAACAGCGGGATGTTCTCCATCGGGCCGGGGCGGTAGAGCGCCACGAGCGCGATGATATCCTCGAAGCGGTCGGGCTTCATGTCGACCAGCGCCCGCCGCATGCCGGCGCCTTCCACCTGGAACACGCCGGCGGTGTCGCCGATGGCGTAGAGCTTGTAGGTGGGCGCGTCGTCGAGCGGGATATCCTCGATGCGGAATTTGCCGTCGCCGCCGCGATTGATCATGTCGACGGCGCGCTTGATGGTGGTCAGCGTCTTCAGCCCGAGGAAGTCGAACTTCACAAGGCCGGCCGATTCCGACCACTTCATGTTGTACTGGCTGACCGGCATGTCGGAGCGCGGATCGCGATAGAGCGGCGCCAGTTCCTGCAGCGGGCGGTCGCCGATGACGATGCCGGCGGCGTGGGTGGAGGCGTGGCGGAACAGGCCTTCGAGCTTCTGGCCGATGGCGAGCAGCTCGCCGACCTGCTCGTCCTCGTCGGCCATCTGCCTGAGCTGCGGCACTTCCTTCAGCGAGCGCTCCAGCGTCCACGGGTCGGCCGGATTGGCGGGCACCAGCTTGGCGATGCGATCGACCTGGCCATAGGGCAGCTGCAGCACGCGGCCGACGTCGCGCAGCACGGCGCGGGCCTGGAGCGTGCCGAAGGTGATGATCTGGGCGACCTGCGCCTCGCCATACTTGCGCTGGACGTAGCGGATCACCTCTTCGCGCCGGTCCTGGCAGAAATCGATGTCGAAGTCCGGCATCGAGACGCGCTCAGGGTTGAGGAAGCGCTCGAACAGCAGGTTGTAGCGGAGGGGATCGAGGTCGGTGATGGTGGTGGCGAAGGCCACCAGCGAGCCGGCGCCCGAGCCGCGGCCTGGGCCGACCGGAATATCCTGCGCCTTGGCCCACTGGATGAAATCGGCCACGATGAGGAAGTAACCCGGATACTTCATGCGCTCGATGATGCCGAGCTCGTATTCCAGCCGTTCGCGATAGATCTCGACGGTCTTGCCGGGACCGGGGCCGATCTCGGCAAGGCGGCGTTCGAGGCCGGTGCGGGCCATCTCACCGAGCGCGGCCGCCTCGGCAGCCACCGACTCGTCGGCGGTCTGGCCGGGCTGGGCAGCAAAGATCGGCAGCACCGGGTTGCGCTTTTTCGGCCGGTAGCTGACGCGCTGCGCGATCTCGATGGTGCTGTCCAGCGCCTCCGGCAGATCGGCGAAGAGCTGCACCATCTCGTCGCGGGTCTTGAAATAGTGCTGGTCGGACAGCTTGCGCCGCTCGGTCTGCGCCACGACCGAGCCGCTGGCGATGGCGAGCAGCGCATCGTGGGCCTCGTGGTCCTTCGGCGCCGGATAGAACGGCTCGTTGGTGGCGACGAGGGGGATGCCGCGGCGGTAGGCAAAGTCGATGAGCTTCGCCTCGTTGGCCAGCTCGACCTCGCGGCCATGGCGCTGCAGTTCGAGGTAGAAACGGTCGCCGAACATGCCGGCAAGGCGCTCGAGACGGCCCTCGGCGACGGCGTCCATGTTGGCCGCGAAGTACGGGTCGATGGCGCCTTCGGGGCCGCCGGACAGGCAGATGATGCCCTGCAGGTTTTCGCGCGTCAGCCACGGCAGCATGCCGGCGGCGCGGCCGTTCTCGCCTTCAAGGTGGGCGCGGCTGACGAGGCCGGAGAGGTTGCGGAATCCCTCGGCGTCCTGCGCGATCAGCACCACGCCGCCCTTGCCGAAGCGGTCGCGCGAACCGTGGCCGCGCTCCTGCATGCGGTCGGTGCTGTCCTCGACCGCCGAGAAATCGAGGATCAGCTCGACGCCGATCAGCGGCTGGATGCCCTTGCCGGCCGCCTTTTCGGAAAATTCCAGCGCGCCGAACAGGTTGTTGCTGTCGGCGATGCCGAGCGCCGGCTGCTTGTCGGCCTTGGCGAGGTCGAGCAGCTTGCCGAGCGGCAGCGCTCCCTCGAGCAGGGAGTACGCCGAATGAACGTGCAGATGAATGAAGCCCGGACCAGCCATTGCTTCTTCCTACTCGGGAGTGCGGGAGCGGGCCAACCTTTCGGCCCGCAATCCACAGCCCTCACACGAGTCGGGAGGCGATATCCATCCAGCTGAGCGAGGCGACCGAAAAGCCGGCAATGGTGATGAAAGCCAGCGCGTCCTTGAGGAAAGAGAGCATCGATACCTCCGTTGTTTCGTGTATGTTCTTGTATGTTCCATTTTTGTTCTTGTCCAGTCACGCGGAGCTGGCTATCAACGCATGGTTAACGGCGGGGCCGACTCGGTGGTATGGCCGCGGTGGGACGCGATGCCGCCGGCGCGATCGCGGAATCGCGGAGTGGAGCGAGGCATGGATCAGTTCGAGAAGGCGCAGCGGTTCAGAGCGCTGCACGAGGGGCCGCTGTTCGTGATCCCCAACCCGTGGGACGCCGGTACGGCGCGGTTGCTGGCGAGCCTCGGCTTCGGGGCGCTGACCACGACCAGCGCGGGGCTCGCCTATACGCTGGGGCGGCAGGACATGTCGGTGTCGCGCGAGGAGGCGCTGCGGAATGCGGCCGACATCATCGCGGCAGTGGACCTGCCGGTGGCCGCGGATCTCGAGAACGGCTACGGCGATGCGCCTGAAGACGCGGCGGCGACCATTGCGCGGGCGGCCGAGGTCGGGCTGGTCGGCGGGTCGATCGAGGATGCGAGCGGGCGGCAGGGCGCGCCGATCTACGACTTTGTGCATGCGGTTGAGCGCGTCGCGGCGGCCGTGGAGGCGGCTCGGGCCCTGCCCTTCCCGTTTACCTTCGTGGCACGCGCCGAGAACTTCCTGCACGGCCGGGCAGACCTCGACGATACGATCCGGCGGCTGCAGGCGTTCGAGGCGGCTGGCGCCGACGTGCTGTTCGCGCCGGGGCTGCCGAACCTCGAGGCGATCCGGACGGTCTGTGCGTCGGTGAGCAAGCCGGTGAACGTGGTGCTGGGGGCCAAGAACACGCCCTATACGCTTGACCAGTTGGC
>CAMDAL010000295.1 GCA_945888565.1 Devosia equisanguinis
GAAAACGGCGAGACTGTCGCCAACAGACTGGTCATCGCCCGTTCTGGCGTCTGGTGCAATCCCGTCAGCTCTGCCGTTCGGCAAAGAACTTCGCTGTGGCCCGCAAGCCCTCGGCTCGCTCGCCGAAGGGAAGGAGGGCGCTCAGCGCGTCGTGGATCATCTCGCCGAGCTGGCGCTGCGCCGCCTCGAGGCCGATGCGGGCGACGATGGTCTGCTTGCCCGCCCCCGCGTCCTTGCCGGTTGCCTTGCCCATGACCTCGGGCGACGCGACGACATCGAGAATGTCGTCGGCGAGCTGGAAGGCGCGGCCGGCCGCCTCGGCATAGTGCGTGAGCCCGGCAAGCTCCTCGTCCGTGGCGCCGCCAAGGATGGCGCCCATGCGGACGGAGGCCCGGATCAGCGCGCCGGTCTTCATGGCCTGCATCTGCGCGATGGCGCGTTCGGTGAGAAAGCCGGTTTCGCCCTCGATGTCGCGCATCTGCCCGCCAGCCATGCCGCCGGCGCCGGCTCCAGCGACCAGTTCGGCGACGAGGCGGAGGCGGACCGCCGGGTCGGCATCGAGGCTGTCATTGGCCAGTACGCCAAAGGCATGGGTCAGGAGCGTATCACCGGCGAGGATGGCGGTGGCATCGTCATAGGCCCGGTGCACGGTCGGCTGGCCGCGGCGCAGGTCGTCGTTGTCCATAGCCGGCAGGTCGTCGTGGACCAGCGAGTAACAATGGATCATTTCGACGGCGAGCCCGGCCTGCACGGTGCGGGCTGGCGGGACGCCGAATACCTCGGCCGCCTGCCGCAGCAGCAGCGGCCGCAGCCGCTTGCCGCCGTTGAGGCTGCCATGCCGCATTGCCGCGACCAGCCGTTCGGGCGGGTCGCCGGGGCCTTGGAGGGCGCCAGTGGTCAACAGGTGATCGAGTGCGGCCTCGGTGTCGGTGGCGGCACTGGCCAGCGCGGCGGGAAAATCGTAGGGCACGGGCGGATGGGCCAAAGGTTGTCGATGGGGCAGGGCGCTAGTCTTCTAGCGGTTCTCGATGTATTGGAAAAGCCGGCCTTTAGGGGCGAATGCCCCCTTCCCAAGGGCGCGTTTGTGCATTATAGACCCGGCCAAATTCCCGACAGACCCTGTCTGTTACACGCCGGAAAGTCTTCGGCGACCCGCTATTGAGAAATCTGGAGTACCGAAGATGGCAGTTCCGAAGCGCAAAACCTCGCCGATGAAGCGCGGTTTCCGCCGTTCCGCCGACGGTCTGACTGCCCCTGCCTATGTCGAAGACAAGGATTCGGGTGAGCTGCGCCGTCCGCATCATGTGGACCTGAAGACCGGCATGTATCGCGGCCGGCAGATCCTTCAGCCCAAGAACTAACGGTCGCCTTGCGCGATTGGCAGTAGAAATTCCGGCCGGCTCCTAACAGGGGCCGGCCTTTTTGCATTCGAGAACCCCGGGGGCAGCCATGAGCATGCGCGTCGAATCCGATTCCATGGGCACCATCAACGTGCCGGGCGAGAAGTACTACGGCGCCCAGACGGCGCGCTCGCTCGCCAACTTCGATATCGGCGGCGAGAAGATGCCCACCGAGATCATCCGGGCCTTCGGCATCCTCAAGAAGGCGGCGGCGCTCGCCAACCACAAGCTCGGCCTGATGGACGACGCGACCCGTGACCTGGTGGTGAAGGCCGCCGACGAGGTGATCGACGGCAAGCTCAAGGACCATTTCCCGCTCGTCGTGTGGCAGACCGGCTCGGGCACGCAGTCGAACATGAACGTCAACGAGGTGATCTCGAACCGTGCCATCGAGATGGCCGGCGGGGTGATGGGTTCGAAAAAGCCCGTGCACCCCAACGATCACGTCAACATGAGCCAGTCGAGCAACGATACCTACCCCACCGCCATGCATATTGCGGCGGTCGAGGCGATCGAGAACTACCTGGTCGATCGCGTCATGCTGCTGCGCAACACGCTCGACGGCAAGGCGACCGAGTTCATGGACCTGGTCAAGATCGGCCGCACCCACCTGCAGGACGCGACGCCGCTGACGCTCGGCCAGGAGATTTCCGGCTGGGTGGCGCAGCTCGACCTGGCGCTGAAGGCGATCCGCGCCACGCTTCCGCAGCTCTATGAGCTGGCGCTGGGCGGCACGGCCGTCGGCACCGGGCTCAATGCGCATCCGAAATACGGCGAAACGGTCGCCGCGGAGATAGCGGCGCTGACCGGGCAGCCGTTCGTCACGGCGCCCAACAAGTTCGCGGTGATGGCCGGGCATGACGCGTTTGTCGGCTCGTCGGGCGCGCTGAAGCAGCTGGCTGTGGCGCTGATGAAGATCGCCAACGACGTGCGCTGGCTGGCGTCCGGCCCGCGTTCGGGGCTGGGCGAGATCACCATTCCCGAAAACGAGCCGGGCTCGTCGATCATGCCGGGCAAGGTCAATCCGACCCAGTCCGAGGCGCTGACCATGGTGGTGGCGCAGGTGATGGGCAACGACGCGGCGATCGGCTTTGCGGCGAGCCAGGGCAATTTCGAGCTCAACGTGTTCAAGCCGGTGATCGCCTACAACTTCCTGCAATCGGTGCGGCTGCTGGCCGATGCGGCCAAGAGCTTCAACGACCATTGTGCCGTGGGCATCGAGCCGGACCGCGACCGGATCAAGCAACTGGTCGACCAGTCGCTGATGCTGGTGACGGCGCTCAACCGCAAGATCGGCTACGACAATGCCGCCAAGATCGCCAAGCACGCCCACAAGAAGCGGACGACGCTGAAGGAAGCGGCGATCGAGCTCGACCTGTTGACCGGCGAGGAATTCGACGCCGAGGTGAAGCCCGAGCAGATGGTCGGCCCGCTGAAGGTTTGATGTAAGCGGTGTTAACATCGGTTGCGTTCTCGCACGGGGACGCGGCCGGCCGGTGTCTGACGATTTTGCTTGTGCTGCAAATGACCTGCCCTCTTTCTCGACGGACTGGGGGGCAGTTTCGTATGCGGATAGGTCATGGGGATAAGTTGAGGGCGGACGCCCCCTCCACCACGCTACGCGTGGCCTTTCGAGCCTAGCTAGCTCTCAAGGCCTTCTCTCCTCAAATCGCTCCACTGGAGCGATTTGCCCTGCGGGACAGCTCGAAGCCCCTCCCCCGCTAAAGCGGTGGAGGAGCACCGCGACGTCGGTGTTTGCCGTTGTGAAGGCGCTGAGTTCTCCGTGACCCTCCACCGCGTAGCGGGGGAGGGGGACCAGCCGTAGGCTGGTGGAGGGGGCGTCATGGCGTCCCCCTTACGGCTCGAGCTCGATGTCCCAGTAGAGGTAGTCGAGCCAGCTCTGGTGGAGGTGGTTGGGGGGGAAGCTGCGGCCGTTGTTGTGCAGGTCGTGCACGGTGGGCTGGTAGGGCGTCTGCATCGGGAACATCTTGATTTCCCTCGGCAAACGGTTGGCCTTCCGGAGGTTGCAGGGGGCGCAGGCGGCGACCACGTTCTCCCAGGTGGTGCGGCCGCCCTTGGAGCGCGGGATGACGTGGTCGAACGTCAGGTCGTCCTTGCAGCCGCAATACTGGCACTGGAATTTGTCGCGCAGGAAGACGTTGAAGCGGGTGAAGGCCGGGTGCCGCGCCGGGCGCACATAGTCCTTGAGCGACACGACGCTGGGGAGCGCCATCTCGAAGCTCGGGGACTTGATGGTCCGGTCGTAGGTGGAAACGACATTAACGCGGTCGAGGCAGATCGCCTTCACCGCGTCCTGCCAGGACCACAGCGACAATGGATAGTAGCTGAGCGGACGGAAGTCCGCGTTCAGCACCAGGGTCGGGCAGCTCTCAAGCGACACATGTACTGTCACCTGGCGCCCCCGTTGTAGGAATCGCGGCTAGTCATGATCAGCAATAGTCTATGCCGACTGTGACACGGCTGTGAAGCGCGATTCGATTCGTTGTCAGCCCAGCCGCGCCATGAGGAAGGCCGTGGCGAAGTCGAGCCCGTCGGGGGCAATGCCGTGCGCCGTGTTGGGCGAGATGTGCAGGGAAACCTCGACGCCAGAGCCACTTAGCTCGGTAGCTGCCTGCCGCGACAGGTCGGGATCGACGACCTGGTCGAGCTCGCCGTGGATCAGCGTCACGGGTGGCTTGGCGAACCGGCCCTCAGTGAAGCCATCGGCCGGAACGAAGGCGCCCGAAAAGGCGATGATGCCCGCGAGCTCCTGGTCGAGCGCGGTCCCGACATGCAGCGCCATCATGGCGCCCTGCGAGAAGCCGGCGAGGATGGTGCTGGCCGGGGTGATGCCGGTCTGGCTCCAGAGGTCGGTGAGAAACTCGGTGAGGACCGGCGCGGCGGTCTTCGCGCCCTCGATGCGGCCGGCGATGCGATCGACGCTGAGCGGGAACCACTGGAAGCCAAACGGGCTGCCGGCGCAGGGATCGGGCGCGTTCGGCGCGACGAACATGGCGTCGGGCAGGAGCTGGCTCCAGTGCTGGCCGAGGCTGATCAGGTCGCTGCCATCGGCGCCGTAGCCATGCAGCAGGATCACCGCCTGCGTGGCGGGGCGGCCGGAGCGGGGCGGGAGCAGGGGGCCGTTGAGCTTCACCATCAGAGCGAAATTCCTTCCTTGTTGCGCACCGCGCGGTAGTAGCGCCAGAACAGCAGCGCGGCGGTGGAGCGATGCGGTGACCATGGTTTCGCCAGCGAAATCAGGTCCTTGACGAGGGGCTTGGCGGGCAGGCCGAAGGCCCACTCGACGGCACGCTGCAGGGCAACGTCGCCGGCGGGGAAGATATCCGGATGGCCGGCCGAGAACATCAGGTAGATTTCGGCCGTCCACGGGCCGATGCCCTTGAGCTGTGTCAGCGCGGCGATGGCCTGCTCGGCGGGGAGTTCGGCGAGCGGGGCGAAGTCGAACGCCCCGGCCGAGACCGCCTCGGCAACGGCCCGGATGGTGCGGTACTTGGCGCCGGACTGGCCGGATTTCCTGACGGTTTCTTCGCTGAGCAGCAGGTAGCCAGCCGGCTCGAGGGCGCCTTCGAGCTGCGCGAAGCGGCCCCAGATGGCGTCGGCGGACTGGGTGGAGACCTGCTGGCCGGTGACGATGCGAGCAAGGCCGGCGAAGCCGCCGGGGGAGTGGCGGACCTCGAAGGCGCCGGCGCGCTCGGCTACGATGGCGAGGCGGGGATCGCGTTCGATCAGGGCCGCCAGGTGGGCGGCGAGAGTCTGAGGC
>CAMDAL010000296.1 GCA_945888565.1 Devosia equisanguinis
AGAGACCTCCGGCAAAGGTGTTCAGTCGAGCCGGCAGGCCGGCTGCTCCGGTTCCGAAGCCGGTACGGACGGGCATTCGCCCCGCGCTGTTTTACGGCCTGTTCAGCGGCCTCCTGGCCACCAACGCGCTGACCCTCGTCGCCTTCCTCATGGCGCCTGATATCTCCGGCCTGATGAGCGGCCAGAACGACGCGGTGGTCGGCGCCTATGAAGACCGGATCGCTCAGCTTCGCATCGAGGTGGATCGCCTGCACTCGCGCCAGTTCGCGCAGGCCGGCGACATCAACCTGCAGTTGCAGGAGCTGAGCCAGCAGCAGGAACTGCTGCTCGAGCAGCATCAACTGGTGAAGCAGCTTGCTGACAAGGCGGTGGAGCTCGGCATCCACACGGCCACCCTGCCAGCGCGTGCCGATGGTGACGCCGACACGGTCGCGATGGCCCCCGAACCGCTCACCGGACGCCCGCAGACCGACCAGATCTCCGACGTCAGCGCCGATATGGACCGGATGATGGACGAGAGCCGTCTGGCCCTCGCCGGCCTTGCCGAATCCGCCACCGCCTCGACCGAGACCATCCTCACCGAACTGCATGGCCTCGGCATCCGCCCCCGGATGCCTGAGGGGCTCGATAATGGGGTGGGCGGTCCGTTCATCCCCGCGGTCGATGGCCCGGATGCGACCTCGATCGTCGACGACGCCAACGGCGTGTTCCTGGCACTGGCCCGTTTCGAGGCAGCAAGGACCGCGGCCGGCCTCGCCCCGATTCGCCGGCCGATGGAAAAGCCGACCCGGATCAGCTCCGGCTTTGGCAACCGCACCGACCCCTTCACGGGCGGCCGCGCCTATCATTCAGGTATCGATTTTCCGGCACCCAAGGGCACGCCCGTGCTGAGCGCCGGCTACGGCAAGGTGACGTTCGTCGGACAGCGCTCCGGCTATGGCAACCTCGTCGAGGTCACCCATGCGGGCGGGCTCATCACCCGCTACGGCCACCTCAGTGCATTCCTGGTCAAGGAGGGACAGGTGGTGAGCGCCGGCACGCCGATCGCCAAGGTGGGCTCCACCGGACGCTCGACCGGGCCGCATCTGCATTTCGAGGTGCGCAGCAAAAATCAGGCGCTCGATCCGAACAAGTACCTCGCGGCCGGCCGCCGCCTCGCCAGTTTCGTCGGCGCCTGAGGCCACGCGTCATCCGTGTGACCATGAGTGTGGCAAATCCGCCATGCATCGGCGTAGTTGCCGATAGTAGTTCTGGTTTTTCGCAAGGTACGGGTTTAGCGTGCCCCCGCTATGCTGATGACCTCAGACATCCCCACCATGCTGCGGCTGCACCGCGCGATGTTTCTCGCCCGCGAGATCGACCGCGTCGAACGAGACCTCGTAAAGCAGGGGCTGGCGCATTTCCATGTCTCGGGCGCCGGACACGAATCGACGGCGCTCGTCGCCGACTATCTCGGCGCTCAGGATTGGCTGCATCTGCACTATCGCGACAAGGCGCTGCTGCTGGCACGCGGCCTGCCGGTCGTGGAGTTCTTCCGCAGCCTCTTGGCAACAGGGCCATCGCACTCGGCTGGCCGGCAGATGAGCGCGCATTTTTCGGCGCGCAACCTCAATGTCGCCTCGATGGTTGGCCCGGTCGGCAACAACGCGCTGCATGCCGTGGGCAATGCCCAAGCGGTGAAGTTCCACCCGGATTCGCCGGTGGTGATCTGCTGCGTCGGCGATGGCACGACCCAGCAGGGCGAGTTCCTCGAGGCCGTGGCGGAGGCTGTGCGCAGCGAATCGCCGGTCGTATTCGTGGTGCAGGACAATCGCTGGTCAATCTCCACCCGGACGGGCGGCCAAACCTTCTTCGATCTGCCCGGAGGGCCGGCCGACAGCCTGTTCGGCCTGCCGATCCGAAGGGTCGATGGCGTCGATCTGGCGGCGACCCGCTCCGCTTTCGAGGCCGCCATCACCGAAACGCGTGCCAGCCGCGCGCCGACCCTGCTGCTCATGCAACTCGAGCGGCTCAGCGACCATACCAATGCCGACGACCAGTCCCTCTACCGCAGCGCCGAGGATATCCGCTCGGGCAGCAGCCGCGATCCGCTTGAAGCCATCCGGCAGGCGCTGCGTGATTCGCAGATGGGCGATACCGCGCTCGCCCAGCTCGAAACGACGCTGATCGCCGAAGTCGCAGCGGCCGCCAACGAGGCCCGCGGCGAGCCGGCGCCGACGACGGCAGGCTGTGCCAAGGCACCCTACCCGGCCACCTTTGCCGCGCAGCGCGAGTATCGGGGCGATCCGGCGGCGCCGAGCCTGACGATGCGCGAAGCGCTGAACCGGGTGCTGCGCGACCAGCTTGCCGCCCACCGCGAGGTCACGCTTCTTGGCCAGGACATCGAGGACCCCAAAGGCGACGTGTTCGGCGTCACCCGCGGCCTCTCAACGGCTTTCCCCGGCCGAGTGCGCAACGCACCGCTGTCTGAATCGACTATCGTCGGCACCTCTATCGGCCGCGCGCTGGCCGGGCAACGGCCGGTGGCTTTCCTGCAATTCGCCGACTTCATGCCGCTGGCTTTCAACCAGATCGTCTCAGAACTGGGCTCGATGTACTGGCGCACCGATGGCGCCTGGCAGACGCCGGTGATCCTGATGATCAGTTGCGGCGGCTACAAGGCCGGGCTCGGCCCGTTCCACGCCCAGACCTTCGAATCCATCCTCGCGCATGTGCCGGGCATCGACGTGGTGATGCCGTCTTCGGCCGGCGACGCGGCGGGGCTGCTCAACGCCGCCTTCCAGTCGCAGCGGCCGACGGTGTTCCTTTATCCCAAGAGCTTACTCAATATCGGCGACCGGCGGACCTCGGATGATACGGCGGAGCAGTTCGTGGCGCCCGGCCGCGCCCGCACGGCGGTGGGCGGCAATGAGCTGACGCTGGTGACCTGGGGCAACCCGCTCACCCAGAGCCTGCTGGCCAACGAGACCCTGACGAAAGCTGGTGCGTCGCTCGATGTCATCGACCTTCGCTCGATCTCACCGTGGGACGAGGAGTCGGTGCTCCGCTCAGTGCGTCGGACCGGAAAACTGCTGGTCGTACATGAGGATAATCACACCGCCGGCTTCGGCGCCGAGGTGATGGCGACGGTGATGGAGAAGGCTGGCGTGCCTGTTCTCGCCAAGCGCATCACCCGCGACGACATCCATGTGCCGTTCCATTTCGAGCGGCAGATCGAGACCCTGCCCTCCTATCGCCGCATCATGGAAGCGGCGGCGGACCTGCTGGGATTTGACCTGGCGTGGGAAGTCGAGACGGCTACCGATGGGCCGACAGCGATTGCGGCGATCGGCTCCGGGCCGGCCGATGACGAGGTCGAGATCGTCGAACTGCTGGTGAAGCCGGGCGACATGATCAAGACCGGCGACCTCGTGGCCGTGGTCGAGGCGACAAAAGCCGCGGTGGACGTACAGGCGACGGTGACCGGGAAAGTCTTGTCGATCGCGGTCGCGCTCCGCGACAAGGTGCCGGTGGGGGCGCCACTGATCTATGTCGAGGCTGATCCGGCATCGTTGAAGCGCCAGACGACGGTGACGGCGGAACGGATAGACAAAGCGATTCTCAAGCGGCGCCAGGTGCTTGCTGCTCCGGCGACCGGAGGGCGCGCCGCGGTGGCGGTGGGTGTCGCGGGCATTGCCGGGGTATCCGGCGGGCGCAAGATCAACAATGCCGACCTCAAGGGCAACTGGCAGACGCGGGATGCGGCGGACATCGTCAAGCTGACCGGCATCGAGAGCCGGCGCTGGGTGGTGCCGGGCGAGACGGTGTTCTCACTCGCGGCAGCGGCAACCCGCAAGCTATTGGACGAGCAGCACCTTTCGATCGACGACATCGACCTGGTGATCGCTGCGACCGGCACGCCGGACGTCATCACCCCATCGCTGGCCTCGCGGGTTGCCGATGCGATGACCAATGGAACGCGGGCCAGCCTGCCGACCTACGACATCAACGCCGCGTGCTCGGGTTACCTCTATGCCCTTGCGAACGCTCGCGATTACATCACCAACAACCCGAACGCCCGGGTGCTGGTGCTGACCTCCGAAGTGCTGAGCCCGCTGCTCGACCAGAACGACTTCAACACCGCCGTGCTGTTTGCGGACGCCGCGACGGCCTCGCTGGTGCAGGCCGCCAACGGCGATCGGGCGCCGCTCTTCACCTACGCGCAGCCGACCATTGCCGGCGCACCGGAGCCTGGTGAACTGCTGAGCGTACCGCGCGCGGGCGAGGGGTACATCAAGATGAACGGCCGCGAGGTGTTTGCCGACGCGGTTCGCGCCATGACGGCTACGCTGACAAGTGCCTGTGCCGCCGAGGGTATTTCGATGGATGACATCGACCTGATGGTGCCGCACCAGGCCAACCAGCGGATCATCGACGCCATAGCGCGACGCTCCGGCCGGCCGGCGCATTCGATCATCCGGACGATGGGCAATACAAGCTCGTCGACTATCCCGATGGCGCTGATGGACGCGCTGCAGACCACGACCCCGGGCCAGCGCCTCGGCCTCGTGGCGTTCGGCGGCGGCATTACCTATGCGGCGGCGATAGCGACCGTTGCCGGGAAATAGCCTCGCCATTGCCACGATGATGAACGGCCCAGCGGCGTTTCTGAACGGCGATGAACAGCGCCGTTGTTCATCCGAATGAACCGAACCTGACCCGATCCTGAATGCGAAAGGGCGCCAAAAGCGCCCTTCTTGATTGTAAATGAACGTTCGGTCTCACGGCTCGCCGTCGTCACCATCATCCCCGTCGGGGCCGGCAAGCAGTGCCTCGGAGAGCAGGCCGGAGCTCTCGCGCACGCCCTTTTCGATCGTATCGGCGACGTGCGGGTTGTCCTTGAGGAACTGGCGCGAGTTCTCGCGGCCCTGCCCCAGGCGCTGGCTGTCGAAGGAGAACCAGGCGCCGGACTTCTCGACGATGCCGGACTTGACGCCGAGGTCGAGCAGCTCGCCGGTCTTGGAGATGCCTTCGCCGTACATGATGTCGAACTCGACCTGGCGGAACGGCGGAGCAAGCTTGTTCTTGACCACCTTGACGCGGGTCTGGTTGCCGATGACCTCCTCGCGCTCCTTGATGGAG
>CAMDAL010000297.1 GCA_945888565.1 Devosia equisanguinis
GCCCTCGGCGAGGTTGGCCACCACCTGACCGCGCCAGCGGACGTAGCCGTCGGTCGCCAGCACGAATTCCTCGTTCGGGGCGCCTGCGACGCGGTCGGCACGTTTCGCGATTTCCGGTGCCACGACCTGCGCAGCGGCCCCGGCCACGCCCTTGGCGTCGCCGCCTTCGGAGCGCGCCAGCGTGAAGCGGAATCCCTCGATCGAGCCGATCACGTGGCCTTCAAGGCTCACTTCGCCGCGGTCGTTAATTTCAGGCGATACCATATGCTTGTCTCTCAGATGGCGCATCAGCACCGAGGTGCGACGGTCGACGAAGCGCTGTGTCAGTCTTTCGTGCAGCGCGTCGCTCAGCCGGTCTTCGATGTCGCGGGTCTTTTCGCGCCAATGGGTAGGGTCTTCAAGCCAGTTCTTGCGATTGGCGACAAAAGTCCAAGTGCGGATCTGCTTGATCCGGTTGCTCAGGGTGTCGATGTCACCTGTCACATTGTCGCAGAACCGCACCTGCTCGGCAATCCAGTCGGCATCCACGTATCGATGCCGCCTGAGATCGGTGTAGATGCGGGTGATGATCTCGCCATGCTGGGCTGGCGAGATATCGCGATAGTCGGGTGTGGCGCACACTTCCCAGAGCAGGCGGACCGCCTCCTCGCTGGTGGCCAGCGCCCCCGCTTCGTTGCGGGCAGTGAACTCGAGCGCATGCTGATCGGTGGCAATGGGGACGCGAGTCAGCGCCTTGATGCCCGAGACGCGATCGAGGCTGTTCCGCAGGTCGGCGATCGAGCGGAAATCGAGCTCGTGGTTGCGCCACTGGATGACGCGGACGGGCGCGAAATCGTGGGTTTCTAGTTGCTTGACCAGTTCTTCCTCGAACTCGCCGGCATTGCCGGTGACCCCGAAGGTGCCGTTGTGCATGTGGCGGCCGGCGCGGCCGGCGATCTGGCCGAACTCGGCGGGGGTGAGCGGCCGGGTCTGGTGGCCGTCGAACTTGTGGTCGTCGGCGAAGGCGACATGGTGCACGTCGAGATTGAGGCCCATGCCGATGGCGTCGGTGGCGACGAGAAAATCCACGTCGCCGTTCTGGTACATCTCGACCTGCGCATTGCGCGTGCGCGGCGACAGCGCGCCCATCACCACGGCGGCGCCACCGCGCTCGCGCCGGATCAGTTCGGCGATGGCGTAGACCTGCGCCGCCGAGAAGGCGACGATGGCCGAGCGCTTGGGCTGGCGGGAGATCTTCTTGCTCCCGGCATAGAGCAACTCGGAAAAGCGCGGCCGGTGGATGATCTCCACCCCCGGCAGCAGCGCCCGGATGATCGGCGTCATCGTCGCCGAGCCGAGCAGCAGGGTTTCGGAAATGCCGCGGGCATGCAGGATGCGGTTGGTGAAGACGTGGCCGCGGTCGAAATCCGTCGAAACCTGGATTTCGTCGATCGCCACGCACTCGACCGGAATGTCGAGCGGCATGGCCTCGACCGTGCACACCCAGTAGCGCGGATGCGCTGGGACGATGCGCTCCTCGCCCGTCACCAGTGCCACGTGCTGGGCGCCGATGCGGTTGACGATCTTGTGGTAGACCTCGCGCGCCAGCAGCCGCAGGGGCAGCCCGATCATCCCCGAGCGATGCGCCAGCATCCGCTCGATGGCGAAAAAGGTCTTGCCAGTGTTGGTGGGCCCAAGGATGGCCTTGAGCGAAGAGGCGGGCGGAACAGTCATTGCGCTCTATGTAGGGCAAACCTTGCCGCGAAACGAGTGTCTCAAGGCGACACATCTCCGGCCACCTTTCGTTCCCGTCGTTAACCACTGGAACGAGGCGGGAACAAAGCGGAAAGGAATCGGTTGCGACTCACAAATCCGGGTTTGTTCGCTACTGCCTGTGGTGGGTCGCAGCCTGATTCTGGCACTAGCAAGCGGTAACCGCACGATGGCCTGCGAAAAACGCTGGCTCCGCCGTTCATGCAAGTTTCCAAGTGGTTGATTTTGAACGGAATCACCGTCGAATCGGACATTCGTTAAGCGAGGGTGAACGGCCTGCCGCCGAAGTTTTTTGGCGGCTTCACACCTCGGTGCCCGGCGCCCCGGCGTCTTCGCGACGCAAATTGTCGAAAAACATCATTGACCGTGCCAGCGTGACACACGGATTTCGGTAACGGACCGTTAACCATGATTTTCGCGGATGGGCGAAATCGGCCCCAAGATGCTGCGTAGGCCCGGCGGATCGGCCCCGCGTGGAGACCGGTCGGCGCTGGGAGTGCGGGTCTATCCGCCACGCACTCCCGGGCCCCGAGGCGTCGATCAGCACTCGGCGTAGAGCGGGGCCCAGTTGCTGACCACGCTGGTGCCGGCAACCACCACGGGGTACTCGGCGTCGATGGGAGCAGCGACCATCAGGTTCTGCGTGTAGCTGCCCATGATGATGCCGTTGGCCCCCTTGACGGTGTTGACCGCGAAGGGGCCGGAGACATTGCCGCCCTTCCGGACCAGCATGATGTTGATGGTGCCGGGCTTGTTCGACTGGACCCAGGCGGTCAGCTTGCCGTTGCCGGGGCAGATGTTGTCGGCCGGCGAGATGATGCCGAGCTGTATCTTGGTGGGGACGAGCTTGCCGGAATTGCCGACCTTGAAATCGCCGATGCCACCGGCAAGGGCAACGCTCGATAGAGTGACGGCGGCGGCGAGACCGGCGAAGCCGGCGGACAGGATGTTGCGCATGGTGTTTTCCTCCTCATGCAGGTGTTGAGGAGGTTATGGCCGGTGCGGCTTGAATGCGTTGTGAGCCGTCGGTTTAGCCGGCGTTCAGGGTCAGCGAGGTGAGCACTACCGAGAGGTCCCCCGACTCCGTGGTCACCAGCGCGCGGTAGGGGATGTAGTATCCCGGGGTGCCGAGCGGGGCGTACCAGATCAGGATACGCTCCTTGCTTGCCAGGTCCTGCGTCACCTCGGAGCTGGTATAGTGGCCAGAAACCGGGGTGTAGCGCACGTTACAGAGCACGACGGGGCCCTGGTAGCCGGTACGCTTGGAGGTCGCCTGGTCGCCCTTGGCGTAGCTGAGCCGGAGGTTGAAGCGCTCGACCCCGGTGAAGATTTCCATCTGCCGGTTGCAGAGGTCCGCATCGAGGGCCTCGCCCTTGAGCACGAAAGCGGCCGCCATGTCGTTGATGTTGCCGACCAGCTGCTTCCGCTCTATCGCCACCCGGTCGATATTGTTGATGATCGGCGGGTTGACTTTGAAGGTGTCCACCTTGCCGCCGGCATAGGTGATGGCGACGGTGAAGTCCTCGCCGCTGGCCCGGGTCAGCAGGTCGAAGCGCTGCGAGCGGAGGCCGGTGCTGGTGGAGGCGCCGGAGGATTGCAGCTTCGCTGTGCCCGAGGCGATCAGCCGGGCCAGCCCGGAGATCTTTGCATTGCCGACGAGGCGGTAGCTCGCCCCGTCATCGTCGAGCGCCACCTCGACATTGGCCATCTGCGTGCCGCCCATGGTGACGGTGTATTCGGCCACAGCTTTCATCGGCGCGGCGGTTGCCGGCGCGGCGAGCAGGGCAAGGCCGGCCAGCAGGGTGCCAACGGGTTTGCGGATCAGGGCGCTCAGCACGGCGATTGTTCCTCAGGGCGTCGCGCGGGCCGGCGCGAATCGCTCGATAGGCCAAGTTGCCTTCGACACATGGCGCTGGCAAGGCGCTCACAGGCATCTCAACTTGACGCGTCGCACCGCTTTCTCTATGGAGGCGCGCATAACAATCAAGAACAGAATCCACGCCTCCCGATGTGGGAATTCCCGCAACGATGGCCTTTGTAACAGGAACATCCAATGTCTCGCCGTTGTGAACTGACCGGTAAGGGCGTCATGACCGGTAACCGCGTGTCCCACGCCGTGAACCGTACCCGCCGCCGTTTCCTCCCCAACCTGCTCAATGTCTCGCTGCTGTCGGACGTCCTCGGCCGTTCGGTCAAGCTGCGTATCTGCGCCAACGCGCTGCGCACTGTCGAGCACCGTGGTGGCCTCGACCTCTTCCTCGTCAAGCAGGACGATGCCGACCTGAGCGATCGCGCCAAGGCGCTGAAGCAGGAAGTCCGCACCGCGCTGGCGACCGCCGCCGCGCAGTAAGCCATCAGGCTTTCAGTTTTTCGGCCGCGCGCTTTTGCCGAGCGCGCGGCCTTTTTTTGATTTCCGCCCCGGTCTGATGCCGGCCAGCGGCTACCATAGAGGTCTCGAGGAATGCTCGCTCGCTTCGCTGCGGCACTTGCCGCCATGGTCGTGGTCGTCACCGCGTCCAACATTCTCGTCCAGTATCCGGTGGACGCCCAGTTCGGGCCGTTCAACCTGAAGGACCTGCTCACCTGGGGCGCCTTCACCTATCCCTTCGCCTTTCTCGTCACCGACCTGACCAACCGCCATGACGGCCCGGCGCGCGCCCGCCTGGTGGTGCTGGTTGGCTTCGCCCTGGCGCTGGGCCTGTCGTTCTGGCTGGCGACGCCGCGCATCGCCATTGCGTCGGCGACGGCGTTCCTCGTCGGCCAACTGCTCGATATCTCGATCTTCTCGCGCCTGAGGACCAGCCGCTACTGGCTGCTGCCGCCGCTGGCCGGCTCGCTGCTGGGTTCGCTGCTCGATACGGTGATCTTCTTTACGATCGCCTTCGCACCGGCCTTCGGCTTCGTCGATGGGCTGTTCGGCATGGAGGATGGCTCGCTCGGCTTCGGCGCCCCGTGGCTGGGTATCGGCGGCGAGGTGCCGCTCTGGACCTCGCTGGCCACCGGCGACTTCCTCGTGAAGTTCCTCGCCGCCCTGCTGCTGCTGGCGCCCTACCGCGTGCTGATGGGCAAACTCATGCCCCTGCCACCGATCGGCGCGCGGGCCTAGGTTGTGTACTCATAAAGGGATTCTGGTCGGAGGCCGGTTGTGATTCAAACTCCTGAACGAGAGGAGTTTGAATATGGCTCGCTTCGATCTGTCGGAGCAGGAGTGGTCCATCGTTTCCCCGCTTCTGCCCAACAAGCCACGTGGTGTGGCGCGGACCGACGACCGCCGGGTGCTGAACGGTATCTTCCACATCCTGCGGACCGGGGCGCCGTGGCGAGACCTGCCCGAGCGCTACGGCCCCTACA
>CAMDAL010000298.1 GCA_945888565.1 Devosia equisanguinis
GTGAGGGGGCCGAAGGGTTGCTCGATCCGGCGCGCTATGTCGCGGCGACCGGCCTCGCGGAGGCCGCGCCATGAATCCTGGCGTCCTCACTCTGGTTCTGGCGATCGGCTGGGCCGCAGCGACCGATGGCTTCACGCTGCCCAACGTGCTGTTCGGCGCGCTGATCGGCGGCTTCAGCCTGTTCCTGATTCGCGGACAGATCGGCGGGACGCTGTTCTGGCGTCGTTTGCTGCGCGTGACGTCGCTGGCCCTGTTGTTCCTGCACGAACTGGTGCTCAGCGCCGTGCGCGTTGGGCTTATGGTGCTGCGCCCGCGGCTTGTGGTGCGCCCGGCCTTCATCGCGTTTCCCCTGACGGCAACACGTGACGTCGAGATCACGCTGCTTGCCAATCTTGTGACGCTCACCCCGGGGACGCTGAGCGTCGATGTGTCGGCCGACAGGAAATTCCTGCTGATCCACGCCATCGACGTCACCGACCGTGAGGAGGTGATCCGGTCGATTCGCGACGGACTGGAAAAGAAGGTGATGGAGGCCTGCCGATGACGGGAGCCGAAGTTCTGAACTGGTCTGCCGACATTGCGATCGTGCTGCTGCTGATTGCCCTGCTGCTGGTGATCGTGCGGTTGGCGCTGGGTCCCAACCTGGGCGACCGAATCCTGGCGCTCGACACGGTGACCCTGCTCGCAGTGGCGCTGATCGGCGTGTTCACGGTGCGGACCGGGCTCGGGCTCTATCTCGACATTGCCATCGCGGTGGCGCTGGTGGGCTTCCTGTCCACGGTGGCGCTGGCCCGTTACGTGCTGAACCGGGCAAAGAAGGGCGGGTCGCAATGATCGACACCCTGGTGCAGTATCTTGCGGCGGCGGCTGTATTGACCGGCGCAGTGTTCGGCCTGCTCGCCGCCATTGGTATAGTCCGCCTGCCGGACCTCTACACGCGATTGCATGCAGCTTCGAAGGCCGGAGTGGTCGGGGCGGGACTTATCCTGATCGCAGTGGCGATGATATCCACAGATGGCGCGGTGATCCTGCGCGCAATTCTAGGCATCATCTTTCTGCTGCTTTCGACCCCTATTGCCGCCCATCTGCTCGCCCGTGCAGCCTACAAAGCCGGGGAGTTGCCGACACCCTCGACCACTATTGAGGAGATCGACGGTTAGCGTGAACAGGTCGTTTCACTATTTGAAGTAACATCAAGTTACTGCAAATTTAGAACAGGGCTGTTGCTTCTGGAGCGAAAGCGCCATAGACAACCAGTCACGGATGAGGACTCCACGGCCTCCCCTCGAACTCCAGAACTAAAGGACCCGAAATGACAGAACTGATTGGCGCTGGCGCCGCCGCTGACAACGATCTCATCGATCTGAGCGCCGATATCGTCTGCGCGTATGTTAGCCACAATGCCCTCAGCGTCACCGATCTGCCCAAGCTGATCGCCGATGTGCACGCCGCCCTCCGCGGCCTGCAGTCGCCGGTTGCGGCTGTCGCGGCCGAACAGCAGAAGCCGGCTGTCGCCGTCCGCAAGTCGGTCGCGCCGGACTACATCATCTGCCTCGAAGACGGCAAGAAGTTCAAATCGCTGAAGCGCCACCTGCGCACGCACTACAACCTCTCGCCGGAAGAATACCGCGAGAAGTGGGGCCTGCCGACGGACTACCCGATGGTGGCACCGAACTACTCCGCCACCCGTTCGCGCCTCGCCAAGGACAACGGCCTCGGCCGCAAGGCGCTGGCCTGATCGCCGACAGGTGCTGACGGCCGGGCGCTGACGCCCGGACCGCTGGCGCTACATCACTGAGACTGAACCGGCCGCTCCCTGAACAGGGGGCGGCCGGTCTGCTTTCGGCCACCAGTCTGCCTTCGCCAGGGAAGTTATCCCCGCTGCCTTGACGTCGCCGTATAGGAACATAATCCTATAAGTGGTGGAGGCGCAGATGCGGCAGGGGGCGATGCGAAGCGAAAGGGCGGTGGAGTGGCAGCCGGCGCGGCTGGTGGAAGCGCCGCCGCTGCTGGAGTTCGAGCCGCGCCGTCGCGACCGGGCCGGGTGGTGCCTGCTGCGCTTCGTGGCGGCGGCCCGCCATGTGCCGACGCGGCAACTGCTGCTCCCCAGCCGGGGCGAGGCGGAGGTAGCGCTGGCCCGGCAACTGGCCATGTACCTGATGCATGTGGTGCTGGGGCGCCTCTATCACGATGTCGGCCGCTTCTTCGGTCGCGACCGCACTACGGTCTCCTATGCCTGTGCGCTGATCGAGGATCTGCGGGACGACCCCGAGTTCGACGCCGAGGTCAGCCGGCTGGAGCGGCGGCTGGCCATGCGGCGGGAGGTGAAGCATGCGCGTGCGTAAACCGGTACTGCGCTTCGTCCGAGCCCTGCTGGCAGCGGGGGCAGCGGAGCGGGACGAGGCAGGGTTCCGTGTCGCGACAGTCGGAGGGGCGGTGCTGCTTCCCGGCGACGAGGTACGGGCGCTGCAGGCGGATGGCGTGATTGGCGGCGACGCAAGGCGGGCCGTCGTGCTGCCGGGCACGGCGCAGTGGCTGAAGCGGCAGATGCTGGAGGCCGATGCCTTCGCCGCACAGCACCGGGAGGAGGTGCCCGGGCCCGACGGCGTGGCGCTCAACCTTGCCGAGAGCCCGCTGGCGCGGCTGGCGGCGGCCTCGGGCGGTGAACCGGCGTTTCTGGCGCGGCATCAGGTGGAGGCCGGCGAGCGGGTGCGCCGGCTGGTCGAACGCGCCCGGCTCAATCCGCGGCTGACGATGAACTACTCCGCCGACCAGGTAGCGGGCGGGCGGGGGGCGTCGCATGCGGGCGACATGAGCGACATGGCGGCCGATGCCCGCAAGACGCTGGCCCGCCTGCACGAGGCGCTGCCGCGCGACTGCGCCGAGGTGGTGCTCGACGTGTGCGGGCTCGAGAAGGGCCTGCAGCAGGTGGAGAGCGAACGCGGCTGGCCGCGCCGCAGCGCCAAGCTGGTGCTGCGCATCGGGCTCGACCGGCTGGCGGAGGTCTGGGGGATGGGGGCCGTGGCCGCAGGTCGCGACGGCCGGAGCCGGGCGTGGATGGACGGGGCGCGGGTGGCGCTGGGCTTGCCCGGCGAGTGATCAGGCTCCGGCCAGCGCCTTCGCCTCCGTGCGGATGCGGTTGACCATGGCGACGAGGCCGTTGCTGCGCTGCGTGGTGAGGTGCTCGCGCAGGTGCAGGTCGTCGAAGACCTGGATGGCGTCGATGTCGGCAACCTCGTTGGCCGGACGGCCGGAGTAGAGCGCCACGAGGATGGCGACGAGGCCGCGGACGATCATGGCATCCGATTCGCCGCGATAGACGAGGTGTGCGCCATCGTGGTTGGACACCAGCCACACCTGCGACACGCAGCCATGCACGCGCGTCTCGGCGTTCTTCTCGGGCTCGTCGAGCGGCGGCAGGGCCTGGCCGAGCTCGATGATGTAGCGATAACGCTCCTCCCAGTCGTCGAGGAAGGCGAGGTTGTCGGCGATGTCGAGGAAGGCTTGCGGGTGGCTCATGGGGGTTAGATAGGCGATTGCGGGCGGATTGTCAGTGGGGGGAGGGGGCGGTCCGTCAGCCTTCGCGGGAGCACGCCCGGGAGCCGGGCGTGGGGGCGCTAGAGGCACGACAAATGGTAGTACCCGGAAGCTTCCTCGATCAACCGATCCGCCGTTGCGCTCCACTCCACTGAAAAACTATTCATGCAGCCCGAGCCACCCGCCGTGTAGTCGGCCCACAGACCTCGCTCGCCGCTTCGAATTACGAATCCCATTGCGGAGAGGTCGGCGATGAGGTCGTCTTCGGTCGACCCTGAAGGGAATCTGGCCTTCACGGCGCTATCGACGGCGGGTTCGATCTCTGTAGTTTTGTTTGGCAGTGACGCAAAAATTGCTGGGCTGGGAGTGTCCTTGAACAATTTGCTGATCAACCCTACCAGCAGCGTGACTGCAACTCCGGCCGCGAATCCTCCAGCAAACGTCCCAATTCTCATTTGGTGCCCTCGCAATCCTCGTGCCAACTTATGTCACGATGGTTGGACAGCCACTATCGACTGGCGCTGCCCGTGAGAACCCTACAAACAATGAGAGGGCGTGGGCATCGGGTTTGTTGCTCCCCCCTCCGCCTGCCGGCACCTCCCCGCAGGCGGGAGAGGATGCGATGTTGGTAGGTCTCTCGACATCGAAACCCCTACTGAAGGGAGAGGATGCTCCGCGGCGAGGTGAGGACTGCATGACGCATGGTCGATGCGTGGCGTGCCGCAGTTTCCCACGCCGGAAAATGAAGAACCCGGCGAGGAGGTGGAATCTCCCGCCGGGCTCAAGCACGAGGCAGCGAAGCCTCGTACCGATTGTCATTTAGGCGTCATGGAGCGTCGGCGCAAGGGGGATCGGGCTCGCGATCAGGCCGGGCGGGAAAATTTCGTCGGGGCGAGGAACTGGCTCGCGACGTTCGCCAGAATCGGGCCGTCGGCCTCGGAGGCGTTCTTTGCGGCGATCCACTCGGGGTCGGCGACGAAGGCGTTCCAGCGGGCTTCGCGGTCGGCCATCGAGGCCCAGCGGATCATGTAGGTGAGGTCGTTGTTGCTCTCCCCGATCAGCGTGGTCCAGAAACCGGCCTGCTCGATGCCGTGCTTGTCCCAGAGCTTCAGGGTGTCGGTCTCGAAGCGCTTGATGAGCGCCGGCAGGCGGCCGGGCAGGCAGGTGTAGACGCGCAGTTCGTAGATCATTGAGTGGTCCCTCGATTTGTCGCGAGGGTTGAAGCATGCCGGGGCGGTGCCGGCAATTGCCGGTTCGGGTCAGGTGCGCCGCAACCGAAGGATGATGGTGGCGACGAGCCAGCAGAGGGCGGCGGCCGCGAGGGTGTAGACGGTGTCATAGACCGCCTCGGAGGCCTTGAAGCCCTGGCCGGAGGCGATGTCGAAAAAGGCGTCGAGCCCCTCGTTGGCGAGCTGCACTACGGCGACGGCGATGAATGCCAGGCCCGGCCGCCGGAAGATCAGCAGGGCCACGGCGAAGATCACCAGCGCAAACAGGACGTGCAGGGCGTTGGGGCTGAGCCCGGTGACATCGAGGAGAATCTGTTTCAGGTCATTC
>CAMDAL010000299.1 GCA_945888565.1 Devosia equisanguinis
TCGATATCCTCGCGGGCGATCTCGATCAGGATCAGCCGCTTCAGTCCAGCCTCGCCCAGCCCGTTGATGTGGGCGTGCACTGCCTTCACCACCGAGCTCTTGCCCATGCCCTTGGCGCCCCAGAGCAGGGCGTTGTTGGCGGCGAAGCCACGGGCGAACTGCAGCGTGTTGTCGAGCAGGATGTCGCGGACGTCGTCAATGCCGCGCAGCAGCTCCAGCGGCACTCGCGACACCTTGCGCACCGGCATCAGGTAGCTCTCGGCCGCGTCCCAGTGATAGGCGTCGGCCTGACCCAGCGCCGGCCCGGCTGGCCTGCGGGCAGGCGAGAGCGCCTCCAGCGAGTCGGCAATACGGGCGAGTGCAGCCGCGATGGCGGCCGATTGTTCTTCTGTCATCAAGGGCTTGAAACCTCGTTCGGGCGCTTGTTCTGCCGCAGCGGGAAAGGCTTTGCAATCCTACGTCCCGCCACTATATTCCGCGCGATTTCGCCGGATGGGACTGCCCAACCCCGGAAACCCGCCCTATATGGGCTCAATCGACGGCTTCCGACGCCGCAGCCACGAAGCAAGGAGCTTCCATCTATGTTCATCACCTCCGCATTCGCACAGGCCGAAGGCGCCGTTCCGGCTGGCGGCATGGGCGCCACCGATCTGCTGCTGCAGTTCGCGCCGATCCTGCTGCTGGTGGTGATCTTCTGGCTCCTGATCTTTCGCCCGCAGCAGAAGCGCATGAAGGCCCACCAGGCCATGCTCGGCGCCATCGCCCGCGGGGACACCATCGTCACCACCGGCGGTATCGTCGGCAAGGTGACCAAGGCTGTGACCGGCGAAGACCTCGAAGTCGAGATCGCCCAGGGCACCCGCGTCCGGATCGCCCGTTCGGGTGTCACCGACGTGCGGTCCAAGTCGACCCCGGTGAATGACAACAAGGCCGCGTGAGCGCCACAATTCTGACGACGGCCGGCTGCAAACAGCCGGCCGTTGAGCTATCTGACCCTATTCGCGGCGCCGGCACGGCGCCGTCGGCCAGTCTGGCCGCAAGGACGTAAAGCCAAGCCATGCAGTTCTCGCCGCTTCGCACAGCCATCATCGTCATCGTTTCGGTGCTCGGCATCCTGTTCACCATCCCCAGGTTCCTGCCCAAGGATGTGCTGGCGGGTTGGCCCGGCTTCCTGCCGAAGCAGACTGTGGTGCTTGGCCTCGACCTGCAGGGCGGCTCGCACCTGCTGCTGCAGGTGAACGAGGAGTCGATCGTCAGCGAGCGGGTGAAGACTCTGCGGCGCGACGTGCGCACGACGCTGACCAACGCGGGCATCGGCAACCTGATCACGGTGTCGGCGAACGCCCTGAGCGTCGAGCTGACCGATCCCACGCAGAAGGCGGCGGCGCAGACGGCACTGCAGGCCCTGCAAAATACGATTTCCAGCACGTTCGGCTCGGTCGGGGCGCAGGAACTGGCTTTCTCGGAAGCGGCCGACGGCAAGATCGTCGTCGCGTTGACCGATGAGGGCGTGAAAGCCCGCATGGCCGCGCTCGTGGCGCAGTCGATGGAAGTGATCCGCAACCGCGTCGACGCCGTCGGCACCACCGAGCCGACCATCCAGCGGCAGGGCGACAATCGCGTGCTGCTGCAGGTCCCGGGCTTCGGTGACACCGAGCGCCTGATCAACCTCGTCTCGCAGACGGCTCGCATGACCTTCCATCTGGTGCATCCGACGATGTCGGCAGCGCAGGCGGAAGTGCAGGGCATTCCCTCCGGCTACATGATCCTGCCGTCCAAGGATGGCGGTTCAGAACTGCTGAACGAAAACGTCGAGCTCGGCGGCGAGTCGCTGACCAACGCCTCGTCGGGCTTCGACCAGCAGAACGGCCAGGCCGTGGTGAGCTTCCAGTTCAATACTTCGGGCGCCATCACCTTCGGCCAGATTACCTCTGCCAATGTCGGCAAGCGCTTCGCCATCGTGCTCGACGACCAGGTGATCACCGCACCGGTCATCAACCAGCCGATCACCGGCGGGTCGGGCCAGATCTCGGGCAGCTTCAACTCCCAGACCGCGGCCGACCTTGCGGTCCAGTTGAAGGCCGGCGCGCTGCCGGCCAGCCTCGACGTGGTCGAGCAGCGCTCGGTGGGGCCGAGCCTCGGCGCCGATTCCATCCGCGCCGGCATCACTGCCGGTGCGATTGCCGCCGTGCTGGTGATCGTCTTCATGGTCATCGCCTATGGCATGTTCGGCGTCTTCGCCAATGTGGCGCTCGTCCTCAACGTCATCCTCATTCTCGGCTCACTGTCGGCCCTCGGCGCTACGCTGACGCTGCCCGGCATCGCCGGCATCGTGCTCACCATCGGCGTGGCGGTGGACGCCAACGTGCTGATCTATGAGCGCATGCGCGAGGAGCAGCGGGCCGGCAAATCGATCCTGGCCTCACTGGACGCGGGCTTCCACCGTGCCTGGGGCACCATCATCGACTCGCACCTGACGCAGCTCATTGCGGCGATCGTGCTGTACTTCCTCGGCTCTGGCCCGATCCAGGGCTTTGCGGTGACGCTGGCATTCGGCATCATCACCTCGCTGTTCACCGCCTACACGGTGACCCGCCTGTTCATCTCGCTGTGGTATCGCTGGAAGCGGCCGAAGACGCTGAAGATCCAGCACTTCCGCTTCATTCCGGACGGCACCAAGATCGACTTCATGCGCATTTCGCGCGTCGCGATCGTCGTCTCGATCCTGCTGACCGTCGGCGCCATCGGTCTCGCCTTCACCAAGGGCTTCAACCTCGGCATCGACTTCATCGGTGGCTCGGCCATCGAGATCCAGCACACCGGCGAGGGTGTGGCCGATCCGGCCAAGGTCCGAGAAGACCTGGCGCCGCTGGGCCTCGGCGAGGTGCAGGTGCAGAGCTTCGGTTCAGAGCAGGACCTGCTGGTCCGCATCCAGCTGCAGCCGGGCGGCGACGCGGAACAGCGTGACGCTGTCAGCAGGGTCGTCGAGACGCTCGCAGTGGACAACTACGAGCTGCGGCGTACCGAGGCTGTGTCCGGCACCGTGTCGGGCGAGCTCGCGTTCAACGGCACCATCGCGGTGCTGGTGTCGCTCGTGGCGATCCTGATCTATGTGTGGTTCCGCTTCGAGTGGCAGTTCGGCGTGGCGGCCATCGTCACCACGGCACACGACGTGATCATGACCGTGGGGCTGTTCTCGCTGACCGGGCTGGAGTTCAACCTCAGCTCGATTGCGGCGGTGCTGACGCTTGTCGGCCTGTCGCTGAACGAAACGGTGGTGATCTCCGACCGCGTGCGAGAAAACTTGCGAAAATACAAGAAGATGGAGCTGCGGGAGATCATCAACCTCTCGATCAACCAGACCATCGTTCGCACCTCGCTGACGCAGTTCACTGTGCTGCTGGCGCTGTTCCCGCTGGTGTTCTTCGGCGGCGAATCCATCCGTGGCTTCACCATCGCCATGACCTTCGGCTCGATCTTCGGCATGTATTCGTCTGTGCTGGTCGGTGGCCCGATCCTGATCTTCTTCAACCTCCGCGCCAAGGCGGAGCTGACGGAGGCCGAGAAGGCCAAGGCGACCAAGCGCGCCGACGGCGCCGTCGTCTGAACCGATGGCAGAGCCGGGGCAGGGGTACTACCCGTACCAGGCGCAAATCGACGCCTAGGGCGGTGGCGGTTTTCGCTTCGCCGAGATGTCGCACAAGGGCTCGCTGCTCTGCCTGCCAACCGGCATGCACAAGTGGGAGGTCGCGAGCCCGACCGATATCACGCTCGAGAGCCTCGGGCCGGTGTTCGCCGCCGCAGCCGACCTCGATGTGCTGCTGATCGGGCTCGGCAAGGACATTGCCGGCCTCGATCGCTCTATCCGCGAAGCGTTGCGCGAGCACAAGATCATCGTCGAGGCGATCGCTACCGGCGGGGCGGTCCGCACCTACAACATTCTCCTCGGTGAGCGGCGCGCGGTCGGCGCAGCGCTGATCGCCGTGGACGCGGTGCGATGACCGAGCCAGGCGGCTATGCTGCCAACTTCCTGCGCGAGGCCGACAGAGACCGCTACTTCGCCACCCTGCTGCTGATGCCAGCCGAGCGAGCGGCCATTCAGGCCCTCTACGCCTTCTCCGCCGATGTCGCCTCGATCCGCGATCGGGCCCGCGAACCCGCTGCCGGCGAAATTCGTCTGCAATGGTGGGTCGATGCGATCAAGGGCGAGGGGCACGGGAACGTCCGGCAGAACCCGCTCGCCGCGGCGCTGCTCGACGCCATTGCCGCCTATCGGCTGCCGGCCGGCCCGCTGCTGCGGCTGCTCGCGGCGCGGCGCTTCGACCTCTATCAGGACCCGATGCCCGATGTGCAGAGCTTCGAGGGCTATGCCGGCGAGACCGTGTCGGTACTCTACCAGCTCGCGGCCATGGTGCTGAACGGCGGCGAGGAAGTCGAAGCCGGCGACGCGGCCGGCCACCTTGGGGTCGCGCTTTCGCTGATCGGCCATCTGCGGGCCTTTGGCTTCAATGCCTCGACCGGCCGCATCTTCCTGCCGATGAACGTCTTTTCGGCGAACGGTGTGACCGATGGCGAGATACTCGCCGGGCAGGAAAGCGAGGGACTGTTCGCGGCGCTGGCGCAGATAGCCGACCTCGCGGCCGAGCATCTCGATGCCGCCGATGCCGCGGTCAGGCTGCTGCCGCGCCGGCTTCGTCCTGCATTTTCCCAGTTGGCGCTGCTGCGCGGGCAGTTGAAACGAACCGCTGCGTCTACCCGCCCCTTCGCGTCGCTGCCGGACGTGGCCGACTGGCGCAAGCTGGGTGCGCTGCAGGTGTGGGCGCTCCGCCACGGCTGACGGTTGCGTCGAATCACGAATACTTTCTATCGATGGCTGTATTTTCTTCTCATTGTGCATATTCTCAGTATTCTGCGGCGCAGCGTCGCCCTCTCAGCCATTCGGTCCGGAACTATCAGTGCTCGAAGAAGTGGATCGCGATCACGTCGATTTGATCGCGGGGATTTACGACGCGGTTATTGAGCCGGAGCGCTGGCACGACGCGCTGGATGCGGTGCGTGGACGGTTCAATTTCTACAATGCCATGATGTCGGT
>CAMDAL010000300.1 GCA_945888565.1 Devosia equisanguinis
CCATCTGCGCCAACTACACGCAGTTCGGCACCACGGCACTGCTCCCGACGCTGATCACCGACACGCCGGAAAAGAACGTGCTGGCGATCGCCGCCGGGGCGGAAGCCGTGGCTCAGGGCGTCCCCGGGTTCCTTGGGCTTCACATCGAGGGCCCGCATCTCGCGGTCTCCCGCAAGGGCGCCCACGACCCCAGCCTGATTCGCCGGATGGAGGAGGCTGACCTGCAGCGGTTCCTCGATGCCCGGACGAAACTCCCGAACCTACTTGTTACGGTCGCCGTCGAAGCCGCTGATCCGACTCAGATTCCCCGCCTCGCCGAGGCCGGCATCATCGTTTCGATCGGCCATTCCGACGGTAGCTACGCCCAGGTTCGGGATGCAGTTGCGGCCGGCGCGAGCATGGTCACCCACCTGTTCAACGCCCAGAGCCAGATTGGCAACCGCGAGCCGGGAGTTGTCGGCGCGGCTATCGACCTCGGCGCCATCAGTGCCGGCCTCATCGCCGACGGCATCCACGTGCATCCGGCCTCGATCGGCATCGCGCTCCGGGCCAAGCGCGGCCCAGGCCAGATATTCCTCGTCACCGATGCGATGTCGCCGACCGGCACCGACTGGACCGAGTTCGTGCTGACCGGCCAGACTGTCTACCGCAAGGACGGCGCCCTGCGCCTCGCCGACGGCACGCTGGCGGGCGCCGACCTGACCATGATCGACGCCATCAAGTACGTGCACCGGACGGTGGGTGTGCCGTTCGACGAAGCGCTGCGCATGGCTTCACTCTACCCGGCGCAGGCGCTGGGTGTTTCATCCACCTACGGCCACCTCGGCCGCGGCGCCCGAGCCGATTTCGTCGTGCTGTCGGACGATCTCGGAATCAACTCGACCTGGATCGGCGGCAACAAGGTCTTCGGCTGATTGAAACGAAACCGGCCGCCCCTGCTGGAGCGGCCGGTTCAATCTGCAAGACGCTGTCTGGCTTAGAAGCCGACGCTCAGGCCGACCTGCAGCACGTGGCTGCCGACATTGGCAATGGCATCGTCTCCGCCGCCGGAAAGCTCCGCATCGACGACCGACTTGTAGCGGTAGCCGAGGTCGAGTGCCAGGTTGTCAGCAACGTCGAACTTCACGCCCGCGCCGACCTGGTAGGCCCAGCCCCAGCCAGCGAGATCGACCGCAGGTCCAGCGGGATTGCCACCGAAGAAAGGCTGCCCCTCAGCGGTGACGTAGCCGGCACCGAGACCGCCACCAATGTAGGGCGTAAAGCCCGAACCGGTATCGATATCAAACCAGAGGTTGCCGAGCAGGTAGGAGGTGCTGGCCGAACCGTCCTCGATATCGAATGGGCCATCGACGCTGTCAGTCACGCCGGTAAGGGCGAACGAACCGGTGGAAACTTCTACTTCACCACGCAGATTGTTGGTGATGTGGGTGCCCACGGTCGCGCCGAGCAGCCAGCCCATATCTGCGTCGAAGTCGAGAACGCTATCGCCGTCATCGGCCTCAACCGAGTCGGTCCACACGCCGCCGCCAAACACGCTCAGATACCAGCCGGTATCGGCAACCATGACCGGCTCGGTCACCGGCACGTCGTATACGATCAGGTCGGCCGCATTGGCAGCACCGGCCATGGCCACGAGAGCTACACCAGAGAGCAGCACACGGTTAAGTTTCATTCGGTGACTCCTTCTAATAGTCGCCGCGACACTGACCCGTGCCGTTGCTGCACGCAACCCGTGTTGTGTTCAATCAACGGCTAACCTGATCTCACTGTGGCAACCATATCACCTTTGGTAAGCAGCGCTGCGTACGCGCGAGAGCTTACTCTAACCTCTGCCGATATAAGGCATGTTGGTCTCCATTATCGTCATGAACTGCACGTTCGCCTCGAGCGGCAGCCCGGACATCCACTCGAAAGCATCGACGGGGGCCAAGGTATTCGGCTCAGCGCTAAGCCTTTGGCCGCGGGACGTTATACCGTTTCGTACCCGAAGAACTTCGCCCACTTCGTCAGCGGCTCGGCTTCCTTGGCCTTGAAGATGAAGTCGTAGTTCCGCCACTTGCTCTGCACGCCGATGGACAGGCCCTGCCGCACTTTCTGGTAGCTCGGCGTGCGCGTTGCCCGGCTCTCGGCCTTCTGGGCGAAGTTTTGGATCTCGCTGTCCCACTCGAGCCCCAGGAAGTCGACAACCCGGCCGGTCGTCTCCCTGAACTCCGTAACCAGTTCATCGTAGCGCACGTAGCAGACGTTGGTCGACTGGAGGTCGAACGTCGAGAACCAGTTCGTCATCGAGATATCGTAGAGCTTGATCGTATCCACCAGGTTCAGGAAGTTCGCCATGGCGGGATTGGGCTTGAAGCGCTGCTGGAAGCAGCTCATGGCCACATCATAGGGATGCCGGATCGAGAAGATGTACTTCTGGTCAGGGAACATCTTCGACAGAAACGGCGCCATCATCGCCCGGATCGGCATCTTGTCGACAAAGACCGTCGCGCCCTGCTTCTTCTGTCGGCGCGCGATCTCCCGATAGAAGCTCTCCCTTGCCGCGAGAAACAGCTCCTTGCTACCCGGCCGCTCGTCTGTCAGCCGAGCGTACCCGCGTTCAATGTGCAGACGCACGGCCTGGATCGACGGAATCTCCTCAAAGGTCTCGACGTCGGGGTGGGCTGCAATGGCGTTCTCGAGCAAGGTGGTGCCCGA
The DNA here is from genome assembly GCA_945888565.1 of Devosia equisanguinis. GTDB lineage: Bacteria > Pseudomonadota > Alphaproteobacteria > Rhizobiales > Devosiaceae > Devosia_A > Devosia_A equisanguinis_A. The sequence goes on from CAMDAL010000300.1 coordinate 2,698, forward strand.
TCTCGGAAAGCCGAGCATCATCACTATGTCGTCCCGGCCCGCTGGCGGGAGCGGCGGTATAGCGAGCCCGTTGGCCGTCTGGATCGCTGCGACATACCCTGTTGACTTGCCATAGGCCGGGGCATCGAGTCGGTTCATTGCCCCATACTGTCGGAACGCATCCTTGTAGTTGCCCTGCCGTTCGGCCACCATCGCGCGAAGCCGGTGGGTAAATGCACTCGGCGGTGCCTTGACTTTCGCGTTGGCCTGGCGTGCATCCATGGCGTCGAGCTTCCTGATGCAGGCTTCGACCTGCCCTTGCTCGAACAGCGCCGTCGCTTCAAATCGGTCGAGGATTTCGACTAGCCCAGCGACAGGACGGAGGGTACCGGCGACCTCTTTCAGCAGGTCGAACTCGTTGGCCGATTCCAGCATGTTGCCGAGCGAGTTTACAGTTGCAGCGTCCCAGGGATTGACTGCCACTGGCCGCACGAGATCGGGCAGTGCCATTCGCCATCCTCCGAGCGCGTCGGCGTGCTGCGCTGCGGCCTTGAGGTGAAAGGTGTCTCCGGTAGCCATAAAAATCGCGAGTTCTGCCTCGCGCATCGCCTTTCGATCGTCATCTACCGTGGCTAGCATTAGTTGTTGCGGCAGGTCGGCAGTTGTCGCCAGTTCGCATCTTGCGACGGCACGCGCGAGCTCGGGCTCGAACAAGTCTGTGAAATACTTGAACGCCGCATCCCTAAGCCCTCTGTGAATACAGAGGGGCAACAATGCGGGCTGGTCAGATAAGCGAACCTCGTCCCGGCGAATCAGGCCAAGCCATCCCGACATGGCCAGCAGGGGGTCGGCATTTCTTGTCAGCACACGATAGTACGCGGTGGGGCCCGCCTTGGCGGCGGCGATGGCGGCCAGAGGTGCGAGAAGCTCCTTGTGGTCCATGGTTCTCAGTTCCAAGCTTTTAGCCTCGTCCGATATATGGCATGTTTGTCGCCATCACTGTCATGAACTGCACGTTCGCTTCAAGCGGCAGTCCGGCCATGTAGAGCACGGCGTGGACCACGTGCCGAACGTCGAAGGTCGGTTCCGGCATAGCCGTGCCATTGGCCTGGGGCGAGCCGGTCGTCATCTTCGCCGTCATGTCAGTTGCCGTGTTGCCGATGTCGATCTGCCCGCAGGCAATACTGAAGGCACGTCCGTCCAGGGAGATGGCCTTGGTTAGGCCGGTGATCGCGTGCTTGGTAGCGGTATAGGCGGCAGCGCCCGGACGCGGCATATAGGCCGAAATCGATCCGTTGTTGATGATCCGCCCACCCTGGGGTGTCTGGTCGCGCATGACCCGGAAGGCCTCGCGCGCCACATAGAAGGCGCCATTCAGGTTGACATTGACCAGGTCTTGCCAGCCGGCGATGTCGGTGTCGCCAAAACTCATCTGTGGCATGAACTTGCCGGCATTATTGAAGACCACGTCGATACGACCGAGCCTGCCGCGTGCCACTTCGAAGAACCTCTCGACGGCAATTGGGTCGGTAACGTCGCACACCTCGCCGACCTCGGCCCCGGCCAGTCTGGCGGTCTCCTCGATTTCCAACCGGCGCCGTCCGAGAATTGCCAGTCGGTAGCCGGCCTTGCCCAACCCGATGGCCGTCGCGCGTCCGATACCCGAACTCGCCCCTGTAACCACCGCTACCTTTCCGTCCGACATTCCATCACCCCTTGCTGTGCGGCCCCATATGGCCGACGACACCCAAACTAGGCAAGGCGCCATGAGCCTCCTTGATCCGCGAGCGTATACCCGTCTCGCCGCGCCGCGCCCCCAAGGCACGTGCTATTAATCCATCATTAGGGGAGCTTAAGGGGCGGTTGCCGACGCTGTGCTGAATCTGCAACACGAGCGCCGCAACCACCTTGGGGTGCCCCATTTCGGCCATTCTGCGATTGCGCCTCTCCCCGGCCTGCGTAGAGTGGGTCTTGCGAATCCATGCATGGGATCGTTTGTCGGTCGCAGACGCGACGGCAACACACACAGCAAGTGTGGTCGCGTTTCGGCAAACCGCTGGGTAAAACTAGCACCAACGAATGACTGACTTTGGAGGTCAATAATGAAGATCCGGAACCTTCTTCTTGGTTCTATCGCCGCTGCCGGCCTGTCCGCTTCTGGCGCCTACGCTGCCGATCTGGGCGTTCTGACGTCGCTCGACGTTTGTGACTCGCTTGGTCTGTCGGGCCTGACGATCTCGTCGGACACAAACTGCCTGCAGATCACCGGCGAAGTGAAGTACTCCTTCAGCTGGGGTGACTACTACGATGAGTTCTTCGACCCGTCTGCCGATCTGACCAAAGGTAGCGTACGTTGGGCTGATGGCAACGGCACCAACGACTGGGACTCGACCG
>CAMDAL010000301.1 GCA_945888565.1 Devosia equisanguinis
TCCTCTACCTGCAGGAAGACACGGCGAAAAAGACGCTCGAAATGCTCTATGGCGCCATGGACGAGCTGAAGGTCGGCGACCCCTGGGCCTTCGACACTGACATCGGTCCGGTTATCGACCTCAAGGCCAAGCAGCGCTTCGAGGCCTACATCGACGAGTTCGCCGCCCGCGAGGCCGTCCTCCACCGCCTGCCGACGCCGGGGCAGGGCACCTACGTCGCTCCCGTCGTCCTCAAGGTCTCCGGCATCGCCGAGATGAAGGAAGAAATCTTCGGCCCGGTCCTTCACGTCGCGACCTTCAAGTCCGGCGAACTCGACGCGGTCGTTAGCGCCATCAACGCCGCCGGCTACGGCCTCACCTTCGGCCTCCACACCCGCATCGACTCGCGGGTCGATCACGTCGCGTCGTCGATCCGCGCCGGCAACATCTACGTCAACCGCAACCAGATCGGCGCCGTCGTCGGCTCGCAGCCCTTCGGCGGCGAAGGCGCCTCCGGCACCGGCCCCAAGGCCGGCGGCCCCAACTACCTCAAGCGCTTCTGGCGCCCGCACGAGCGCTTCGTGCCCTCCACCGGCGTCAACCCGCTGCAGGGCATCTCCATCGGCTACGCCATCGCCGCCGTGGATCAGGTAAAGCTCGCGGTCGAGCAGGTCGGCATCATCCCGGCCGAACAGCAGATGCCGGGCCCCACCGGCGAGAGCAACGTGCTCCACACCTGGCCGCGCGGCGTCGTCCTCTGCCTCGGCCCCGATACCGCCAGCGCCCGCCAGCAGGCCGATCTCGCCCTCAACCAGGGCAACGGCGTCCTTGTGATCGCCCCCGGCGCGGTGAAAATCGCCGCCGAGCTCGGCACCAACGGCGAACCCATCGGCGGCGTCGACAAGAAACTCGCCCCCGCCGCCATCGAAGCCGGCCTCTTCGTCGACGCGGTGATGCACTTCGGCACCGAAACCGACCTCAAACCCTGGCGCCAAGCCCTCGCCCGCCGCGACGGCCCCCTCATCCCGCTGATCACCCGGCCGTCGGAGGCAGAGCACCTGATCCGCGAACGCCACGTGTGCATCGACACGACAGCCAGCGGCGGCAACGCCGAACTGCTGGCGGGGCAATAGAAGCGCTATCTGTTGCCGCCCCCTTCACCATCCTTCGGATGGTCCCCTTCCCCCGTTGTCACGGGGGAAGACCCAGGTCGGGGCGCTGACCGCGTCAGTGCAAACTCTCAGAACGCCAAGGTCGCCGGTGGTCCTCCACCGCAAAGCGGGGGAGGGGGACCAGCGTAGCTGGTGGAGGGGGCGGTACAGGCATAACGTCAGCACGACGCCGAAGAACACAGGGGCAATTGATGAAAACCCTCAATGCCAAGGACCTTCATGCCAAGGATATGGCTGAGAGCGCGGGGTACCGCGAGGCCTACGAAGCACTCGACGAGGGGTTTGCCCTTATTGACTCCCTGATCCGGGCGAGGACAAGCGCACGCCTGTCACAGGCTGAAATCGCGAGCCGCATGGGGACGACTGAGAGCGTAATCTCCCGGCTGGAAAGCGGCCGGGCAAAACCGTCCACCCGGACACTCGAGCGCTACGCCGAAGCGACCGGCCACAAGCTGCGGATCAGCTTTGAGCCGCTCAACAAAGCCAGCTAAATCGCCCGCCCGTCCGCCCCGAACACATGGTACCGCGCCGGGTCGACATAGGTCGTCAGCCGTGAGCCCAAGTCCACCTGCCGCTGGCCGTCCACCGCGATGATCAGCGGCTGGCTGTCATCGGTGGTCGCATAAACCATTGTCTGCCCGCCCAACTGCTCGACCAGGTCCACCTTAACCTCGGCGAGCTTCACCCCGGCCGTCTCGCTGAGCCCGATGTGCTCGGGCCGCACGCCGAACGTCACCTTGTCGCCGGTCGCAATCTTGCGCTGCACCACGATATCGCTACCGCCGGCCCGCAGCTTGGCGCCGGCCGCATCCGAGCCCTGTACCGTCGCCTCGAGGAAGTTCATCTTCGGCGAGCCGATGAAGCCCGCCACGAAGCGGTTCTTGGGGTGGTTGTAGAGGTCAAGCGGCGCACCGACCTGCTCGATGATGCCCGCCTGCAGCACCACGATCTTGTCGGCCATGGTCATGGCTTCGACCTGATCATGGGTCACGTAGATCATGGTGTTGCCGAGGTCCTTGTGCAGCTTGGCGATCTCCACCCGCATCTGCACCCGCAACTCGGCGTCGAGGTTCGACAGCGGCTCGTCGAACAGGAAGATCTTCGGCTCGCGCACGATCGCCCGCCCGATGGCGACGCGCTGCCGCTGCCCGCCCGACAGCTGCTTGGGCTTGCGCTTCAGCAGCGGCTCGATCCTGAGGATCTCCGCGGCCTGCGCGACGCGCTGCTGGATCTCCGCCTTGGGCACCTTTGCCGTTTCGAGACCGAAGGCCAGGTTCTGGTAGACGCTCATGTGCGGGTAGAGCGCGTAGCTCTGGAACACCATGGCGATGCCGCGCGTGGCCGCCGGCACCTCGTTCATCCGCACGCTATCGATCAGCAGGTCACCGCCCGAGATCGGCTCGAGCCCGGCGATCATGCGCAGCAGCGTCGATTTCCCGCAGCCCGATGGCCCGACGAACACCGTGAACTCGCCCGGATCGATGGTGAGGTCGATGCCGTGGATCACCTCCACCTCGCCATAGCGCTTCACGGCCTGGTTGAGGACGACGCTCGTGGACATCAGCGGAACTCCTCGGGCAGCCAGCTGCCATATTTCGGATGGGTCGGGGTGACCGGGAACGACACTTCCTCGCGCGTTTCCGACGAGTGGTAGAACGCCGTGACGATCTCGAGCGCGCGCCGCGAATCCCGGCTGGTCACCGGCAGTGGCGCCTTGCCGTCGAGGGCGTCGTGGAATAGCCGCATCTGCGTCTCGAACCGGCTCGGCACGTCGACCCAGTCGGCCAGCAGCGCCTCGATCGCCGCCTTCGTGGCGTCGTTGCGCGGCAGGATCTTCCAGATCGCCTTGCCCGGATTATAGGCCTCGTGGTCGCTCTCGATGGTGACGTTCTCGAACATCAGCCGGATGCGGGAAATCTCGTCGGCCGAGCCCAGCGTCGCGGTGAAGCTGGCGAGCGCGCCCGATTCCATCTCCAGCGAGGCCGAGATGCAGTCCTCCACCTCGATGTCGTTCACCCGCGTCGCCACCCGCCCGAACAGGCTCTTCGGCTCGCCCATCAGGTAGGTGAAGATGTCGTGCGGATGGATCGCGTGCGTCATCAGCACGCCGCCGAGCTCGGTCTTCCACTTGCCGCGCCACGGCACCGCATAATAATCCGGCCCGCGCCGCCACAGCGTTTCCACCGTGCCGACATAGGGCTTCCCGGCAATCCCGGCGTCGATGATCTTCTTCGCCTGCTGGATGCCGTTGCCGAACCGGTACTGGAACACCGGCATCAGCAGGCCCTTGGACTTCGCCTCCTCGGCGATCACCTCGTCGACCTGCGCCAGCGAGCCCACCAGCGGCTTCTCGCAGATCACGTGCTTGCCGGCCCTGAGCGCCGCCATCACCATGGGATAGTGCACCATCGGGGGGGTGCAGACGTCGATGATGTCGAGGTCATCCATCGCCAGCAGGTCGTCGAAAATCTCGACCCGCCGCTCGATGCCGAACTCGTCGGCCAGCTTGTTCCGCCTGTTCGCATCGAGGTCGCAGATGGCGATGACCTTGTAGAGGTCCGAGTTGGTCGCGTAGCCCTCGACGATGTGGCTGCGCCCGATGCCGCCGCCGACAACGGCGACCGTATAAATTCTGCTCATTGCTGCCACACCGTGCCGCGCTCGGCCATTTGCTGCGCCTTGAGCGCCAGTTCCATTGCGTTGAAGGCCCGCGCTTGCGGCATCGCCGTCTCTGTGCGGTCGTGAATGTCGGCAATCAGCTGCCGCGCGTAGGGCAGGTCGACGCCGGAGCAGTCGATGTGCTGCGCGCCCTTGCCATCGACGAGGAACAGATGGTCCTCCCCCTCGCGCCCGGCGATGTCGATGTACTTCCTGAGCTCGATATAGCCCTCGGTGCCGAGGATGGTCAGCCGCCCGTCACCCCAGGTCGGCAGGCCGGCCGGAGTAAACCAGTCCACCCGCACATAGCCCGTGGTCGTCGGCGTCCTCAGGTGCATGTCGCCGATATCCTGTAGCCCCGGCTGCCCCGGATTGCCGCGATTGTTGACCGTCGCCGAGATCACCTCGGCCTCCATCGCACCCGAAAAGAACAGGAACTGCTCGCACTGGTGCGACCCGATATCAGTTAGGATGCCGCCATAGCGCTTGCGGTCGAAAAACCAGTCGGGCCGCGAGTTGTTGCGGATGGCGTGCGGCCCCAGCCCCACCGTGTGCACCACGTGGCCGATGGCGCCCGCCTGTACCAGTTCCCCGGCCTTCACCGTCGAGCGCGTCTCGAAATGCTCGGAGTAACAAACCGAATAGATCCGCCCGGTCTCCGCCTGCACGGCCCTCAGTTCGGCGAGCTGCGCCAGCGAGGTCATCCCCGGCTTGTCGCTCATCACGTCCTTGCCGTGCCGCATCGCGGCAATCGATACCTCGGCGCGCTCATTCAGGATGGACGCCGTCGTCACCAGCGCAATCGACTTGTCCTCGAGTATGGCCCGCCGGTCAGCCACCCGCTTTGCCTGCGGGTACTTCTGGCCGAACGGCACGGCGAGGTCGTCCTCCGGCGCATAAAAGGCGACAAACTCCGCCCCCTCCCGCAGCAGGCATTCGACCTGCCCGTAGATATGGCTGTGGTTGAGGCCGATGGCGGCGAACTTGATGGTCATGGTGGATTACTCAGTCAGAAGAACTGGGGCCGGGCCGGCGTTGGGGCAGGGGATAAGCGCCTCACCGCTTCATCCCCGTCGTCGCAATCCCTTCGATCAGCAGCCGCTGGAAGAACAGGAAGAACACGAAGATCGGCACGAGGCTCAGCACGCTCATCGCGAACAGCCCGCCATAATCCGATTGTCCGGTGGAGTCGGTGAAGGTGCGCAGCCCCAGCATCACGGTGTAGTCGCGCAGTTCGCTCAGGTAGATCAGC
>CAMDAL010000302.1 GCA_945888565.1 Devosia equisanguinis
GGGCCGCAAAGGCCGAGGCGGACGTGCGAACGACAATCGACACCGCGCGGCTCAAAGGCGCAAATCCCTTCGATGTCATCCTCGCTACCCTCGCCTGAACGCGCCCAGAACGGTCAAAACGCGGCCTGCCGAAGGGGTGGGTAATTACCGCGGTCGGGCAAGCGCTCGCGCAGTTAGCCCAGGGCGTCGATCCGCGCCGCCAATGCCGCCGGGTCGCCTGCTACTTCAATCGTCTTGAACCGCGCCGTATCGCCCGATACCAGCGTCAGTGCAGATTTCGGCACGCCCAGCGCCTTGGCCAGCAAGCCGATTGCTGCCGCGTTTGCCTTGCCCTTGTCGGGCACCGCCGTCACCCGCACCCGCAGCACGGCGCTGCCATCATCCCGCAGCTCCGTGCCGTCGATACGGTCGGCCCCGGCATTGGGCGTGACACGCAGATGCAGCGTCACGCCATCGGCTCGGGGGCGATAGGCCTCAGCCGTCAGAACGGCATCGCCGGGTAGATGTAGCGCTGGATCACCTGCTGCAGGATGTAGATCGCGAAGAACAGGATGATCGGCGACAGGTCGATCTGCATGCGCGGCAGCAGCCGGCGGATCGGCTTCAGCACGGGCTCGGTCAGCGCCAGCAGCACCCGCCAGATCGCATCGACGATCTGGTTGCGCGTGTTGACGATGTTGAACGAGATGAGCCAGCTCATGATGATCATCGCCAGCATGACCCACTTGTAGAGCTCGAGGGCCATAATGATGACCTCTAGCAGCACTCTCATCGCGTTCTCCCGTTGGTTCCGCACTCGCTATCTAGTGGCGGCGCGCTGAATCGGCAAGGCGGCCGGCTGTCTTGTCCGGCGCTATGGTAACTACTGCGCCCGCGTCGGCCGCCAGGTGATGAAGCGGTAGAGGTAGATCACCACCACCAGCCCCAGCACGATGGTGGTGCCCGGGTCGAGCCAGGTCTCCACCAGCTCGTAGTGCTCGGCCAGCAGGTAGCCGGCTCCGACGAGGATCGAGTTCCACGTCAGCGCCCCCAGTGCCGAGAACAGCAGGAACTTCCAGAACGGCATCGCCGCAAGCCCGGCGGGCACCGAGATCAGCGTACGGATCAGCGGCATCAGCCGGCCGACGAAGACGATGATCGGGCCGAAGCGGCGAAACCAGTCGGTCGCCGTGTCAATCTCCTCGGAGTTGAGGGTCATGATGCGGCCGAACCGATCGGCCAGCCAGCGGACCCGCTCAAGCCCGAAGATACGTCCGGCAAAATACCAGGGCAGCATGCCCACCACCGCGCCCACCGTTGCCGACAACAGCACCAGCCACAGGTTCAACGTGCCATTCGCCGCCGAGTACCCGGCGAACGGGATGATCAGCTCCGACGGGATCGGCGGAAACAGGCTCTCGGCCAGCATCAGCAGGAAGATGCCGGCATAGCCGAGGCTGTTGATGGTCTCGATGATCCAGGTGGCCATGCATGCTCCGAGGTTTGCCGCCACAAGAGAGTGCGCCGGGTGCGTCGGTCAACCCCGCGACAGCGGAGTGCGCTCAGCGGAAATGGAAATCCCCGCTCGCGCGGGGATTGCCTCAGGTCAGGGCAGCAATGTGCCTCAGCTCGCCTTCTGGGCGCGCATCATCTTCTTGCGGTCGTTCGGATCGAGCCAGATCTTGCGCAGGCGGATCGACTTGGGGGTCACCTCGACATACTCGTCGTCGGCGATATAGCCAAGCGACTGCTCGAGGGTGAGGCGCTTGGGCGGGGTCAGCCGCACCGCTTCGTCCTTGGACGTGGTGCGGATGTTGGTCAGCTGCTTGCCCTTGAGGGCGTTGACCTCAAGGTCGTTCTCGCGGCTGTGCTCGCCCACGATCATCCCCTCGTAGATCTCATCACCCGGATCGATCATGATCGACCCGCGGTCCTCGAGGTTCCACAGCGCGAACGGCACGGCAGTGCCGGTGCCATTCGAGATCAGCACGCCGGTGCGACGGCCCGGCAGGTTGCCCTTGTAGGGCTGGTAGTCGTGGAACAGGCGGTTGAAGATCGCCGTGCCACGGGTATCCGACAGCAGCTCGGGCTGGTAGCCGATCAACGAGCGGGTCGGCACGTAAAAGCGCATGCGCTGGCGGCCGACGCCCGACGGACGCATGTCGACCAGCTCACCCTTGCGCTCGGTGAGTTTCTGCACGATCACGCCGGTATGCTCGTCATCGACGTCGATGATGACTTCCTCGATCGGCTCGAGCCGCTGCCCGTCCACTTCGCGGAACACCACCTTGGGTCGGCCGATGGTCAGCTCGAAGCCTTCGCGGCGCATGTTTTCGATCAGCACGGCCAGCTGCAATTCGCCGCGACCGGCGACGTCGAACGAGTCGTTGTCCTCGCCTTCGGTGATCTTGATGGCGACGTTGCCCTCGGCTTCGCGCTTCAGGCGCTCGCGGATGACGCGGGACTGCACCTTGTCGCCTTCACGGCCGGCCAGTGGGCCGTCATTGATGCGGAAGGTGACCGACAGGGTCGGCGGATCGATCGGCTTGGACGGCAGCGGCACCGTCACCCCCGGGTTGACCAGCGTATCGGCCACCGTCGAGGTCTCGAGGCCGGCAATGGCGACGATGTCGCCCGCTTCGGCGATATCGACCGGCGTACGCTCGAGGCCACGGAACGCCAGCACCTTGGAGATGCGGCCCTTCTCGACGATCTTGCCATCAAGGCCGAGCGAGTGGATGGGGTCGCCGGCCTTGACCGTGCCCGAGGTGATGCGGCCGGTCAGGATGCGGCCAAGGAAGGGGTTGCGCTCGATGGTGGTGACCAGCATGCGGAACGGGCCGGCTTCCACCTTCGGCTCGGGCACATATTCGAGCACCTTGTCGAGCAGCGGGCCGAGCGAGTCCTTCGGGCCTTCCGGCTTGTCCGACATCCAGCCGAGCTTGGCCGCGCCGTACAGCACCGGGAAGTCGAGCTGCTCGGGCGTCGCGTCGAGCGCGATGAACAGGTCGAAGATTTCTTCCAGTACCTCGAGGTGGCGCTCGTCCGGGCGGTCGATCTTGTTGATCGCCACGATCGGGCGGAGGCCCTGAGCCAGCGCCTTGCCGAGCACGAACTTGGTCTGCGGCATCGGGCCTTCGGCGGCATCAACGAGGATCACCACGCCGTCCACCATCGAGAGGATGCGCTCCACCTCGCCGCCGAAATCGGCGTGGCCGGGCGTATCGACGATGTTGATGCGCGTGTCCTTCCAGACCAGCGAAGTCACCTTCGCCAGGATGGTGATGCCACGCTCGCGTTCGAGATCATTGCTGTCCATGGCGCGTTCTTCGACGCGCTGGTTGTCGCGGAAAGAGCCGGACTGCTTGAGCAGGACGTCGATCATGGTGGTCTTGCCATGGTCAACGTGGGCAATGATTGCGATATTTCGCAAGGACATGTGGGCGGCCGATCGAATTTCTGGAGATTAGCCGCGCCCCATATCGGACCGGGGTAACAATCTCAAGACATTTCACCGAATGGCAGGCCTGCGCGACGCTTTATCGCCGCGCAGGCGACCCCATCAGGACTTCAGCGAACGCGGTTTGTCTTCCGGTTGCCAGAGCCCCAGGCCAAAGCCATCCGGATCCAGAAAGTCGGCACTCCAGCCCCCCGGAGCTTCCGATACCGGAGTGACGATGGTGACACCCTTGGCGGCCAGTTCGGCGACGATATCGTCGATGCCGCCCTCGTCGACGTTGAAGACGATGGCCGGGCTCTCGCCACGCTTGGCCGGCATCTCGAAATAGACCAGCTCCAGCCCACCGGCGAGCTTGCCCATCAGCCAGAACGGCTCGGCCCCTTCCATCCGCTCGAGCCCGAGCCCGATCGTCTCGTTGTAGAAGGCCTCGGTGCGGCGGATGTCGCTGACGTAGAACACCATGCTGGCAGTCTTCGGCTTGAAGGTCATCGGGATCTCCCTTGGTTCATGACATACCCTGGTTGCCGCCATCACTGGTTCTGTGAGCGCCGGACGACGAATAAATGCCCGTCCGGGTCGTGGCTGGCGAAGACGCCGCCCTGCCGGAGCAGTTGCGGCAGCAGGGCGTCGCGGATGCGGCCGTAGGCCAGATCGAGGTTGAGCCCGGTGAACTCTGCCGGCGAGCCGAGACCGGCCTCCCGCAGCTTGCGCTTCAGCGCGACGAGGCGCTGCCGCAGCGCGGTATCGGTGAGGTTCAGGAGGTAGCCGATCTCGCGCCGGCTATGGCCGGTCAGCGCCAGCAGCGCGACCACTCGCAGCGCCTGGGGCAGGGCCGGGAGGACGCTCTCCTCGGACGATGAAGTTTCGGGCTCAATGCCGTCCGTCTGCCACTCGCCATCCCGGCGGTGCGCACGCCAGGTGCTCCGCCGGAGCATCTTCGCCTTGTTGCGTATCACCCCGCGCAACCAGCGGATATTGCCGGTATCGGTGAGGTCGTCACGCCCGTCGCGCAGCGCTGCGATCAGCGCCTCCTGCAGCACGTCCTCGGCATCAGCAGCCCCGGCGTGCCGGCGGGCATGCGCGAGGAGCCGCAGGTAGACCGGACCGCGCACTCAGGAAACGCGCCGCAGCTTCGGCCGCAAGGCTTCCTTGTCGAGCATGTCGGTGACGGCTGCTGGCGAGACCGGTGGCGAGAACAGGAAGCCCTGCACCTCGTTGCAGCCCTGCTCGCGCACCGCCGCCAGTTGCTCCTCGGTCTCGATGCCCTCGGCCGTCGTCGACATCCCGAGCGAGTGGCAGAGGCTGATCACCGCCTTGATGATGGCAAGGCTGTCACCCTTGGATTTCAGGTCGCGCATGAACGAGCGGTCGATCTTGATCTTGTCGAACGGGAACGACCGCAGGTAGCTCAGCGACGAGTAGCCGGTGCCGAAATCGTCCATCGAGATGCGGACGCCCAGCGCGCGCAGCTTGTGCAGCGTCTTGAGCGTGGGCTCGTTATCGTTGAGCAGCAGCGACTCGGTGATCTCCAGCTCGAGCCGGGTCGCCTTGAGCCCGGTCTCGCGCAGCAC
>CAMDAL010000303.1 GCA_945888565.1 Devosia equisanguinis
TCCTCTCGTTCAGGAGTTTGAATCACAACCGGCCTCCGACCAGACTCCCTTTATGAGTACACAACCTAGACGGTGGTGGTTTCGATGAGGCCCTTGCGCAGGGTGACGATGCGGTTGGCGCGGCGGGCGAGGTCGAAATTGTGGGTGGCGATGAGGGCGGCGGCCCCTTCCTCCCGGATCAGGCCGGCGAGCGCCTCGAATACGACCTCGCTGGTCGCCGGATCGAGGTTGCCGGTGGGCTCGTCGGCGAGGATGATGCGGGGATGGTTGGCGGCGGCGCGGGCAATGGCAACGCGCTGCTGCTCGCCGCCGGAGAGCTCCGCCGGCCGGTGCTGGGCGCGGGGGGCGATGCCGAGGATGTCGAGCAGGTGCAGGGCGCGCTTTTCGGCGGCGGCCTTTTCGACGCCGGCGATCAGTTGCGGCATGGCGACGTTCTCGAGCGCCGAGAACTCGGGCAGCAGGTGGTGGAACTGGTAGACGTAGCCGATGGTGTTGCGCCGCAGCAGGGTGCGACCGCGCTCGTTGAGCTTGCTGGTCGGCACGCCGGTGACCTCGACCTCGCCGCCCTGTGGGCGTTCAAGCAGGCCCGAGAGATGCAGCAGCGTCGACTTGCCGGCCCCCGACGGCGCGACGATGGCGACAAGCTCGCCGCCACGCACTTCGAGGTCGGCCGCTTCGAGCACGCGGACCAGCCGCTCGCCCTCGCCGTAGTGCCGGTGGACCTTCGAGAGCCTCAGGTGAACGTCACTCATAGCGGAGGGCCTCGACGGGATCGTATTGGGCGGCGCGCCAGGCCGGGTAGAGCGTGGCGAGGAAGCTCAGCACCAGCGCCACGCCAACGATGAGCGTCACTTCGGAAACGTTGGTGCGGCTGGGTAACGAGGAGAGAAAGAACACCTCGGGCGGGAAGATGGTGATGCCAAGCAGGCTCGACAGGAAGGCGCGGATCGCTTCGGCGTTGGTGGCGATGAGCACGCCCACCACCAGGCCGAGCAGCGTTCCCCCTACCCCGATACCGACTCCCGCGATGCCGAAGATGCGCATGATGGAGCCGCGCGTCGCGCCCATGGTGCGGAGCACCGCGATATCGGTGCCCTTGTCCTTCACCAGCATGATCAGCGACGAGATGATGTTGAAGGCGGCGACCAGCACGATGAAGGAGAGGATGACGAACATCACCGTCCCCTGCGTCTGCAGCGCATCGAAGAAGTTCTGGTGCTGCTGCTGCCAGTCCGAGAGCACCAGCGGCCGTTCGATTTCGCTGCCGATCTTCAGCCGCATCGGGCCGATGAGGTTGGGATCGGTGATGAAGATCTCGACCGCAGTCGCCTTGTAGATGCGGTCGTAGGCGGCTTCCTTCTCCTCGTCGGGCGCATCGAAGGCTGGAGGCTCGACGCCGGGCTTCAGCACCCGGTCGAACATGTTGAAATAGTCCTGCGCCGGCTGGAGCGGCATGTAGAGGTAGAAGCTGTCGAACTCGGTCATGCCGAGATCGAAGATCACCGACACGTTGTAGGAGCGGGTGCGCGATGTGCGGCCCTGCGCCGTCTCCGCCCCGTTGGGGCTGAGGAGGGTCAGCGGATCGCCGACATTGAGCTTCAGCTTTTCGGCGAGCCGACGGCCGATGGCTACGCCTTCGCCGGTGTCCCAATCGTCCCAGAAACCGAGGATAGCGCCGTCGCGCAGGAACTTCAGCTTGTCGATGGAGGCGTGCGTCAGTCCGCGGGCGATGACGCCGGTATAGGAACTACGAGGACCCGAGGCGAGCGCCTGTCCCTCGACGAACGGGATGGCCGCAACCACGCCATCGACGTTCTCGATGTCGGCGGCGGACTGGTCGTAGTCGGTGAAGCGGGACTCGATCGGATAGGCGGAGAAGTGACCGTTGAGGCCGAGCAGCTTGTTGACGATCTCGGCGTTGAAGCCGTTCATCACCGAGGTGACGACGATCAGCGCGGCAACGCCCAGGGCGATGCCGGTGAGTGTCAGGCTGGCGATGACCGAGACAAAGCGATCGCGGCGACGAGCCCGCAGGTAGCGCCAGGCGACCATGAACTCGAAGCGCGAGAACGGGCCCGGATCGCCAGCGGGGGGGGTTGCAACGTCGGTCACTGGTTGAGGCCTTCCACCGGATCGAGCCGGGCGGCGCGCCAGGCCGGGTAGAGCGTCGCGAGGAAGGTGAGGCCGAGCGACAGGGCCACCACCACGATCACCTCGCCCTGATCAATGCGCGAGGGCAGTGCGTTCATCATGAACAGCTCGGGCGGGAAGATCGGGATCGACAGCAGGCTGGAGAGGCCCGAGCGCAGCATCTCGGCGTTCGCAGCAAACAGCAGTCCGAGCACGAGGCCGAGCATGGTGCCAGAAAAGCCGATGGCGAAGCCGGTCATCGAGAAGATGCGGAGGATAGCGCCTCGGGTGGCGCCCATGGTGCGCAGCACGGCGATATCCGGCCCCTTGTCCTTCACCAGCATGACGAGGCTGGCGATGATGTTGAAGGCGGCGACGAGGATGATGAGCGACAGGATGACGAACATCACGACGCGCTCGACCTGCAGGGCCGAAAAGAAGGTGGCGTTGCGCTGCTGCCAGTCGGTGATGGCGAAGGGTCGATCTAGGGCGGCTTCGAGCCGCTGCTTCATGCCGGCAATGTTGTCGGGATTGTCGACGAACACCTCGACACCGGATGCCGAGTAGATCCGCTCATACGCGGCGTCGATCTCCTCGTCGGTGGCCATGACGCCGGGCATGGCGGCCCCGGCCTTCAACTGGTCGGTGAACTGCTTGAAGTAGACCTGCGCCGGCTGCAGCGGCATGTAGACATAGAAATTGTCCTGCTCGGGCATGCCGAGGTCGAAGATGACGTTGACCGGGTAGGAGCGCATGGCCGCGGTCTGGCCGACGGGGGTCATCGTGCCATCGGGATTGACGATGGTCACCGGATCGGTGAGCGCGACACCGAGGCGATTTGAGAGACGATCGCCGATGGCGACCC
Source organism: Devosia equisanguinis (assembly GCA_945888565.1). Classification (GTDB taxonomy): domain Bacteria; phylum Pseudomonadota; class Alphaproteobacteria; order Rhizobiales; family Devosiaceae; genus Devosia_A; species Devosia_A equisanguinis_A. Next base: position 2,996 of record CAMDAL010000303.1, read on the forward strand.
CCTGCCCCGCGTCCCAATCGTCCCAGCCGCCGAGCGCGGCGGCATTGTCGAGCAGCGTCAGCTTTTTCAGCGACGCTGCGTCGATGCCGCGGACGACGACACCAGTGGAATCGGCATTGCCCGAAGCGAGCGCCTGACCCTCGACATAGGGGATGGCGTAGGTGACGCCCTCCACACCCTCGAGGCGGCGGACGACATCCTCGTAGTCGGTCAGTGGTCCGCGGACGTTCTCGACGACGAAATGGCCGTTGAGACCGAGGATCTTACTGAGCAGCTCGGTACGGAAGCCGTTCATTACCGACATGACGGTGATGAGGGTGGCAACGCCCAAAGCTACACCGACGAGGGTCAGCAGCGCGATGACGGAGACGAAACGCTCCTTGCGGCGGGCGCGCAGATAGCGGCCCGCCACGAGGAACTCGAAGCGCGAGAACGGGCCTGGCGGCCGCAATTGCGCCGGCGTATCGCTCAAACCGTGTCCCGCCGCTGCGGCACGATCAGTGCCTTGAGGCGGCCGACGGCAGCCTCGATGCTGAGGGTCTCGCGCTCGCCGGTCTTGCGGTGCTTGAGCTCGACGGTGCCATCCTTGAGGCCGCGCGGGCCGACGATCAGGTGGTAGGGAATGCCGATGAGGTCGGCATTGGCGAACTTGCCGCCTGCCGCCATGTCGCGATCGTCGTAGAGCGCGTCGATTCCCTCACGGACGAGGTCGTCGTAGATGCCCTCGGCGGCCTTGTCGCTGGTGGCATCGCCAACCTTGAGGTTGATGACCACGGCTTCAAACGGCGCCACGGAAACCGGCCAGATAATGCCGTTTTCGTCGTGGCTCGCCTCGATGATGGCGGGCACGAGGCGCGTCGGGCCGATGCCGTAGCTGCCCATCTGCACCTCGACATCCTTGCCGTCGGGGCCGGTGACCTTGGCGCCCATGGGTTTTGAGTATTTGGTGCCGAAGAAGAAGATGTGGCCGACTTCGATGCCGCGGGCCGCGAGCTGCTTGTTGCCCGAGACCGAAGCGCGGAACGTCGCCTCGTCGGTCATCTCGTCGGTCGCCGCGAACAGCGAGGTCCAGTCCTTGAAGATCGGGTCGAGGTCGCCACGGAAATCGGTGTCTATCGAGGGGATCGGCTTGTCTAGCAGGTCGGAGTCGAGGAACACGGCGCTTTCGCCGGTTTCAGCGAGGACGTGGAACTCGTAGCTCAGGTCGCCGCCGATCGGACCGGTATCGGCCCGCATCGGAATGCCGGTCAGGCCCATGCGGTAGAAGGTGCGGAGGTAGGCGACGAACATGCGCTGGAACGCCTTCACGGCGCTCGCCTCGTCGAGGTCGAAGGAGTAGGCGTCCTTCATCAGGAATTCGCGGCTGCGCATCGTGCCGAAGCGCGGGCGCACCTCGTCGCGGAACTTCCACTGAATGTGGTAGAGGTTGAGCGGCAGGTCCTTGTACGAGCGCACATAGGTGCGGAAGATGTCGGTGATCATCTCCTCGTTGGTCGGCCCGAACAGCATGTCGCGCTCGTGGCGATCCTGGAGGCGCAGCATTTCCTTGCCGTACGCGTCGTAGCGGCCGGATTCGCGCCACAGGTCGGCTGACTGCACTGTCGGCATCAGCAACTGCACGGCGCCGGAGCGGTTCTGCTCCTCTTCGATGATGCGGACCACCTTGTTGAGCACCTTGAAGCCGAGCGGCAGCCACGAATAGCTGCCGGCGGCCTGCTGCTTGATCATCCCGGCGCGCAGCATCAGCTGGTGCGAGACGATCTCGGCTTCCTTCGGCGTCTCGCGCAGCGTGGGCAGGAAGTAACGGCTGAGACGCAAAGGACCCTCCTCGGAAGTACGCGCCGGATTCGATGGGCAACCCTATAGCGCAATGCCACAGAAAATGGAGCGGCTAAACGCACCCCAAGGGAGCGCGATTCTTGGGCAAATGCGAGGCGGTGCAATGGATTTAGGCGATTTACCGGAGACTTTGAGTCAGCAGCCGCCGCCATGTAAAAATGCGGGAACAGCCATGC
>CAMDAL010000304.1 GCA_945888565.1 Devosia equisanguinis
CGGCCCGGACTTCGGCCCCTATGGCCTGCCGAAGGCCGCCACCCTGTTCCTGATGCGCCAGTACGCACTCGACCACGGCGGCGACGGCATCCGCGCCAATGCCGTCAACGCCGACCGCATCCGCACGGGTCTCCTGACGGACGAGATGATCGCCCAGCGGTCGAAGGCGCGTGGCCTCAGCGAGGCCGACTATATGGGCGGCAACCTGCTCGGCCTCGAAGTGACGGCCGACGATGTCGCGCAGGCCTTCGTTTCGCTGGCCAAAGCGGCGAAGACGACGGGCGCTGTCACGACCGTGGACGGTGGTAACATCGCGGCCGCCCTGCGCTAGGGCTCCTCACCCAAGGGAGGTCCTGTTGCCGATCGAGACGCGTCCCCTCCAGCCGCTGCAGCCCCTCTTCGCCGCCGAGATGAAGGGCATCGACGCGACGCGGCCGCTGACACCGGCCGATGTCGCCGCCTTCGAGGCCGGCATGGACAAGTACGCCGTACTCGTCCTGCCCGGTCAGGATATGACCGACGAACAGCAGCTCGCCTTCACGCGCCACTACGGCCCCTTGCAGGAGGGCGCCAACACCACCCTGACGGCGACCACGATGCGCCTGGGCGGGGCCTTCGCCGATGTCTCCAACCTCGACAAGGACAACAGGCGACTCGAACGCAACGACCGCCGCCGCATGGCCGCGCTCGGCAACCGACTGTGGCACTCCGACGCCACCTTCCGCATCGTGCCGGCGCGCTACTCGCTGTTGAGCGGCCGCATCGTGACCCGCGACGGCGGCAACACCGAGTTCGCCGACATGCGCGCCGCCTACGCTGCGCTCGACGAAGCCACCAAGGCGGAGATCGAGGACCTGGTGTGCGAACACTCGCTGATCTACTCGCGGGGTCAGCTGGGCTTCACCGACTTCACCGACGAGGAACGCCACCGCATGAAGCCGGTGCTGCACCGGCTGGTGCGCACGCATCCTGTGACCGGCCGCAAGTCCCTCCTCCTGTCGGCGCATATCGGCGCCATCGTCGGCTGGCCGCGGCCCGAGGCCATGGCCTTCATCCGCGACCTGATGGAACACGCGACGCAGCCCGAGTTCGTCTATGTTCACCGGTGGACGAAGAACGACTTCGTGATCTGGGACAACCGCACCACCATGCACCGCGTCCGCCGGTTCGACGACCTCAACATCGTCCGCGACATGCGCCGCACCACGACCATGAGCGAAGGCCCGACTGTCGAGGGGCAGCAGGCGGCTTAACAATAGCCGTCGTCTCGACCGAAGCCTCGCGTAGCGAGGCGTAGCGGAGAGACCTTCGCCCTACGATTTGCCGGCTTGTGGTGGCGCGAAGGTCTCTCCGCTCCGCGCCTGCGGCGCTTCGGTCGAGACGACGGGTTGTTAAATCAACGCCCCTCGAACTCCGCATCCTTCTTCGGGATCAGGTCGTACGGCAGCGCGAAGCCCGGCAGCACCTTGATCCGCTCGCGCCACGCTGCGAGATGGGGGCGCGAATCGATCGACAGGCCGCCTTCATGGGCGAAGACCATGCGGCCCCAGCAGCCGATGTCGGCAATCGAGCAGGCATCTCCCACCAGCCATTCGCGCCCCGCCAGCGACTTGTCGGCGAAGTCGAGTGCGGCTTCGGCGCCCGGCCGGAAGAAGTTGACGATGTCCTGCGAGACGTCGGGACGGAAACGCGCGAAATGGCGGACGCGGGCCACGTTGGTGATGGCGTCGTTCTCCCAGGCGAGCCACTCGCGCGCCTGCCAGCGGTGCTGCTCGGTCTTCGGTTCGAAGTGCCCGGTCGTGCGCGCGAGATAGTCGAGAATCACGTTCGACATCACGAGGGTGAGGCCGCGATGGCGCAGCACCGGTACCTGGCCGTAGCGGTTGATCGCGAGGTGCGCCGCTTCCTTCTGCACGCCGTTCTTCAGGTTGACCGTGCGAAACGAGAACGGCAGGCCCGAGAGCGCGAGGAAGAGCATCGGCTTGTAGCTGGAGCTCGACGTGAAACTGCCGTGCAGAACGAGGCGCTCGTCGGTCATGGGAACTCCTGTGGCATTGGCCGGAGGCAATTCGTACTCTCCCCTTTCCTCGGGGGAAACGAACATGACAGCGCTCAAGCGCCGCAAGGTCGGGAAGACCAAACTCGAAGTCACCGAGATCGGTCTCGGCGGTGCGCCGATGGGTGGCTTTCGCGCCACCATTTCCGATGCGGAGGCGGTGCAGCTCACCAACGACGGGTACGATTCCGGCATCCGCTACTTCGACACCTCGCCCTTCTACGGCTATGGCCGCAGCGAACTGCGCATGGGTGCGGCGCTACGTGAGAAGCCGCGCGACAGTTACGTGCTCTCGACCAAGATCGGCCGCATCCTGCATGTGCGGAAACCGGGTGAGGTTCTCCCCAGGGATTTCCGCGAGAACGGCCTGCCGGGCTTCGTCCCGACCTTCGACTATACCTATGACGGCGTGATGCGTTCGCTGGAGCATTCGCACTTCCGGCTCGGCCTCGACAAGATCGACATCGCGCTGGTCCATGACGTCGATTTCTGGACGATCAAGGACCGTGCGATCCTCGACGAGCGCTTCAAGACGGTGATGGATTCGGGCTTCCGTGCCCTCGACGAACTGCGCAAGGCCGGCGTCATTTCCGCGATCGGGGTCGGCATCAACGAGAGCGACACCAGCACGCGCTTCATCAAGGCCGGCGACTTCGACTGCATGCTGCTCGCGGGGCGCTACACCTTGCTGGAACAGGGTGCACTGGAGGAATTCCTGCCGGAATGCACCAAGCGCGGCGTCTCGGTGATCCTGGGCGGGCCGTACAATTCCGGCATCCTCACCGGCAACGTGAAGGCCGGCGCGACGCACGACTATGTCGCCGCACCGCAGCACCTGGTCGACAAGGCGCAGAAGATCGAAGCGGTGTGCCAGCGGCATGGCGTGCCGCTCGGCGCCGCGGCGATGCAATTCCCGCTGTTTCACCCCGCCTTCTGCTCCGTCATTCCCGGCGCGCTCAGCGTCGCGGAAGTGAAGCAGAACGTGGCCTACATGAACGTGAAGATTCCGATCGAGCTGTGGAGCGAGCTCAAGCAGGAGAAGCTGCTGGATCCGGCGGCACCGACCCCCAACTGAGGAAGCCGACATGAAGATCGTCGATGCGCAGATCCACATCTGGTCGCAGACCGTCACGCCACCCTCCGGCCTGCATCGCAAGGTCGAGAGCTTCACGGCCGAGCAGGCGCTGAAGGAGATGGACGACGCCGGCGTCGATGCCGCGCTGATCCATCCGCCCTACAGCTGGGATCCGACCTCCAACCAGCTCGCCCTCGATGCGGCGCGGAAATATCCCGACCGCTTCGCCGTGATGGGCCAGTTCCCGCTGCAGGACCCCGAGAGCCGCAACCGCATCAGGGGCTGGCGCAACCAGCCCGGCATGATGGGCCTGCGCTGGGCGCTGCTGCAGCCGGCCGAGCAGAAGTGGTTGAACGACGGGCTGCTCGACTGGGTGTGGCCGGCTGCCGAGACGGAAGGCATTCCGGTCGCCACGATGGGCGGCATCTTTCCCGACAAGTTCCGCGAGATCGCCGAGAAGCATCCCAACCTCAAGATGATCGTCGACCATTGCGGGCTGAACCGCCACGGCCAGGACGAGGAAGCCTTCATCCATCTCGACAAGCTGGTGGCACTGGCCAAGCTGCCCAACGTTGCGGTCAAGGCAACCGGCGCGCCGCATTACTCGACCAAGGGCTATCCGTTCCGCAACATCCAGGACGGGCTGCACCGAATCTTCGATGCGTTCGGTCCCAAGCGCTTCTTCTGGGGCACCGACATCACCCGCATGCAATGCACCTACCGCCAGTGCGTGACCTTCTTCACCGAGGAACTGCCCTGGCTGAAGGGACGCGATCTCGAGGACGTGATGGGTGGCGGCCTGTGTGAGTGGATCGACTGGAAGCTCAAGTTCGACTGACTGGTCGGAGGCGATCCAACTTGAGTGACACGCCCGGCCATCACACCAACCAGCCGCTCCCTGACGCGCTGGTGAAGTCGAGCTGGACGATCATGTCGTTGTAATCGCGGTCGCCGCCGCCCCTGGTGTCTTCCCAACCCCAGGTGTTGACGCCGTAGTTCCAGAGGTGCCCCTGCCCGTCCGGATTGGCCTGCGAGAAGGCCCAGTAGGTGTTGCCGCGGGTCAGGTTGACCAGCGTCATGGCGACCAGATCGCCGGCATCGACATGGAGCAGCGCGTTCTGCGTGTAGTTGCCGTAGCCGGGACCGCCGAGCATCGTGCCACCCGTCGCGAGCTGGTAGGCGTTGGCGTAGGCCGCCGCGGCGTATCCCGCATCGCCCGGCGCAATGCCGTTGATGGTGCCGGACAAGTCATCGACCTTGTAGAAGGTGACGCCCAGAGTGTCCCGGCCGTTCTGACGCACGCGCACGACCGCCATCTGGTCGTCGGCGGCAGCAGCCGTCTCGGCCACCGCGACGGCGCGGGCCACGCGCACCACGCCATCGTCCGCCATGAAATCGACGAAGCCGTAAGCACTGGTGAGGCCCGCCTGGATCGCCTGTCCGGTCTGGCCATCGATCGACACGCTCAGCGAGTCCGAGTCGCCGACTGAATACTGCATCGGCGCGCCGTGCCCGTAGCCATCGAACAGCCGCACGAGTCCGGCATCGAAATCCGCCTGCAGGGACTGCATCGCCAGGCGACTGGTCCAGGCAAGGCCGGCCGACGCGCCGCTCGTATAGTCGAAGCTGTCGCCGCCGATCGTGACGTCGATCGCAGCGCCGTTGGACGACATGGTCTGGAACAGCAGGCTCTGCGACGCGCCGCTGGTCCAGCCGCTCGCGAGGTCGCCGTCCACCACGTCCGGCTCGGCGGAAAAGTACATCTGCGAGTGCGCGATCCAACTCAGCGGTCGCGCCAGCTGCACGCCGTTGGGCGAGCCCAGGCCGGTCGTCAGGTCGTAGCCGGCGGTGGCTTCGTAGCCGAAGCCGGTC